>DAOQRI010000457.1:0-2973 GCA_035355475.1 Rhodoferax sp.
AATCGCACAGGGCCGCCTTGGCCCAGGTCGCATTCACCACTGCATGCGTTTGATCGGCCTGGCCGAGCGGGCTCTGGAATTGATGTGCAAGCGAGCCTCCTTGCGTGTCGCCTTTGGCAAGCCCATTGCTGCGCAAACGGTCACACAGGAGCGTATCGCTGAAGCACGTTGCAAAATCGACATGGCTCGACTGCTCACCCTCAAAGCTGCATGGATGATGGATGTGGCGGGTAACAAGTTTGCAAAAAATGAGATTGCCATGATCAAAGTTGTAGCGCCCAGCATGGCCTGCGAGGTGATAGATTGGGCCATACAGGTTCACGGCGGTGCCGGAATGTGCGACGACTTTCCGCTGGCCTATAGCTACACCAACGCGCGGACCTTGCGCTTTGCAGATGGCCCTGATGAAGTTCACCGCAATGCTATTGCGAAAGCGGAGTTGGGAAAGTACAACCCGAAGCCCAAAACGGTTTAGAGACACCAACAAAAAAACGGCGCAATGAGCGCCGTTTTTAATTCGCTACCAAGGTGCTTTACTCAAGCCAGACCACAATTCATTCAAGTCCGCAAACCGCCACTTGGCGGGGTCTTCCCGGGACACAATTTTCTCCGTCACTCCGGGCTGTGACAGGTCAATTACCTCTGGAACAATCCGCATATTGGACTTCGTCGAGAAGAAAACCTTGACCGTCGGAGTGGTAAGCGACTTGCCAGTCTGCTCAATCACAACGCCCAACCGCCCGGATGTAAGCTTAACCAGTGAACCAATAGGGTAAATACCCAAACTCTTTACAAAGGCCTGAAACACCTTGCCATCAAAGTGACCGTTGGCCCACTCAGCCATCTTGCGCAAAGATTCAGCTGGGTCCCATCCCAATTTGTAGGGCCGGTTTGAGGTGATGGCGTCGTACACGTCGCAAACAGCGCCCATCTTGGCAAACAGGCTGATTTGGTCTGCTTTCAGCCCTTTAGGGTATCCCGAGCCATCCGTCTTTTCGTGGTGGTGCAAACAGACGTCCAAGACAACAGGGCTCACATCGCGACCCGTCAGCAGCATCCGGTGTCCTTCAGACGGATGTGTCTTGATGATATTGAACTCCGCGTCGGTCAATTTACCGGGTTTGTTCAAAACCTCCATTGGCATTAGAGCCTTACCCAAATCATGGATGAGCCCAGCCATGCCAGCCAGGCGAACTTGCTCAGCCTCCATTCCCAGCTGTTTTGCTAGTCCAACCATCATTGCACAGACTGCAACCGAATGCATGTACGTATAGTCATCCACAGTCTTGAGACGTGCGAGACTGATGAGGGCGCCAGGATTGCCGGCGACAGAATCCGAAATTTCTTCAACCAGCTGACGTGCACCGCCGGTATCTACCGCCTTGCCCATCCGCGCTTCCTGGAACATGGAGATGACTGCCTGCTTGGACTGCATGCAGATCTTTGCCGCGCGCTCGATCTCAACGCCAATTGACACCGGCGCCAGCTCCCGCTTTTCTTCGACCGCCTGTTGGAGTTGCTCTTCAACCTGAGCCTCGGACTCTGCTTCCGAAATAGCAACCTGCCCAGCCGGAACATCCAGCCCTTTGCTAGCGTCTATCCAGACTTCCTTGATACTGCTTGCCAGGATCGTCTTGATGTCTTTGGGATCAACCAGCACAAAGCCCGTCCGCCAAAACGGATGTTCCATCCATGAGCCGCAAAACTCCTTGAGATGCATTCCCACCGTGAGCTGCTCAACTGCAATTTTTTTCAGCATTTATATCTCGCGGGCATTCATTTCGCCTGAAAGGCAATTGCTGTAAGGAATGCGCCCTGAAAAGGCTTCATCCGGATTTCTTGCATCAATGCAAATGACGCGGCTTGCGTCCGCCACCACCATGCCCACCACCATGGTTGCCACCAGATCCGCTGGGCGGTTTTCCCAGAGTCAATGAATTGACCAAAGCATCAAATCGCTGGGCAAATAATTTATCCACTTCCGCGACTACCCCACTCAACTCAGCACCGTCGAAATGACGTTCCATCAGACCAATAACATCCTGCACCAGCAAGTCCCTCTGAACTTGCATGATGGCTTCGGGATTCGGGCCAACAAACAGCATCACAAAATCATCTCTTGACTCGCTCCCAGTCGGGCCATCCTCTTCATCAAAGTCTGCGTCATAAAACGTCACTTCAATAGCGGCTCCAGAATCTGCAATATCGTTCAAATTCATGCAAAGCTCGTCCAGTGTCTGACGAAAATCGTGATCGCCCGCTACGGTCCAGCACATTTGCAGCAAGTGGTCTTGTGCATCCAGCTTGATGCCAGGCTCATCCTCATAGGCACTGCTTGCACCATCAGATAGCGACTTCGCACCTGCGTACTTCCACAGGGGCTTTAATGCGTCCTGGAGCTGTTCAAAGCGAACGTCCTTGCGCAACGAGACCTGACCGTGAACGTGGATTTCAAAAGGAGCGTTATAGCGTGGCATAGATGAAGTGTATGGTGCCCGAGACCGGAATCGAACCGGTACGCCCGTTATTCACGAAGCGGCGGATTTTAAGTCCGATGTGATATCAGGGGTTCTACAACTATACCAAAAGTGGCATATAAGCATCGGAACATACGCGATTTGGGTCAAGTATTTTCAAAAAGCTTGCGCTACATACCTATACCAGTATACCATAACTGAACTAGCTTAACCGTAAGGACCAAATTGGCCAATGGACAACAAATCGCTGAACAAAACTTGCAGGCCTTTTTGGCATGGCAGGCACAAATGTCCGATGCTGATTTTCGGCAAATGGTGGTCCGAAGAGTTCTCTCCCGAATCGAGATTGCTCGGTCATGCGGATTTGCAAAATCTGCATTAGACCAAACCCCCCGTATAAAGCGCGCGCTTCAAGACTTGGAAGAGAAGCTAGCCACGTACAAAGAGCTAGACCAATGAGTGCAAACCACAAACTTGCTGCGGCCCTTCGTGGTGT
>DAOQRI010000458.1:0-2957 GCA_035355475.1 Rhodoferax sp.
TTTGCAATCTTGAAACTCTCTAGGTCGATCATGCTGACGGTTTTGCCAGGCTTCGCGCGCGTACCCTGGTTGGCCACCAGCAGCGTGCGCGAGTCAGGCGTTGCGTACAGCTGTATCGGCACCGTTCCGACGGCGACCTTGCGAATCACCTTGCGCGTGGCCGGGTCGATCACGGCGACGGCGCTTTCTTCCGACAGCGAGACAAAGGCAAAGCGACCGTCCGGCGTGAAGCCGACCTGCGCCGGACCCTTGCCAACCAGCACCTGCGCGACCTCCTTCTGGCTGGCGGTATCGATGACCGACACCGTGCCACCCTTGAGGTTGGCGACGTAGACCTCCTTGCCGTCCGGGCCGATCCGAAGGCCGTGAGGTAACTGGCCGACCGGAATCGTCGCCACGAGGCTCCGCGCTGATGTGTCGATCACACTGACCGTGTTGTCGCCCCCGTTGGCGATATAGGCAAAACGGCCGTCTGGAGACACCACCACATGGGCCGGGTGCGTGCCGACCGGCACCTTGGCGACGACTGCGTTAGTCGCGGTATCGATGGCCCAAACCGCGCCGGGCTTTCCCATCGCATCGTGGCTGCCGTGGGCCATGCCCTTGTGCGCAGACACGTCTGCTGCCTGGACAGGCTCGCCATTGTTGGTCACCCATACGAGCTTGCCGTCGGGTGATACCTGCACGTTGTGCGGTGTCTTGCCGACGCGTACGGTCGCCAGTGTCTTGAATGATGCGGCATCGAGCACGCTCACCGTGTCAGCCCCCTCGTTGGCTACATAGACCTTGTCGGCGGCCCATGTTGCGCCGGACCAAACCAGAAGGCCCATCTGCACTGCTGTCAAAAGCCAGCTGTTTTTTCTTGCAATCATGATCACACCTTGTTGAAAAATAAACTTCTATCAGTGCCCAGTCGGCGTTGGAGCGCCCTAGATTGCCGTTGCCCCTCTTTCCCCATCATCCACAGGACGCTTGCGAACAAAACAGATTTTTGAAACATCGAACTGAATGCCCGAGGGACAAATGGGGGGTCTGTCAACCATTCCGGGACGACACAGCACGCTCAAGCAGCGTGCTCTCACTGAGCGGGCTGAATATCGGTGACGACCATCTTCCCCCCCTCGTTGACGACCATGAACTTCACTTTGTCGCCAAGCTTCACCTTGGACAACAAATTCTTGTCCTTGGCGGTAAAGACCATGGTCATGCCGGGCATATCCAGATGCTTGATGTCGCCATGCTTAATGGTGACCTTGCCTTTATCCAGATCAACTTTCTTGATCTCGCCATCAGTTAAGGACGCCGACTGAGCCGCTTCTGTCTTGGCCGGATCCATGGCTGGCTGAGCAAAACTGCTCATGGGCAGTGCTACGCCCAAGGCCACGGCGGAAATGGCAAGAATTTGTTTGATGATGTTCATGATTACCTCACGAGTACGAGTTGAAGACTTCCACTGATCCATCTTTCTGGATCAGCAGCACTTTGTAGGGATCGCGCTGACCGACGTAAGCCGGCCCGTCCATCCCGGGCGAGCCGATGGGCATCCCCGGCACAGCCAAACCGAGTGCCTTGGGTTTTTCCTTGAGCAAGCGCCGAATATCGGCAGCAGGCACGTGGCCCTCGATCACATAGCCCTGCACAAGAGCCGTATGGCAAGAGCCGTATTTTTGTGGCATGCCCAGCCGACTGCGCATCGCGTTATTGCCTTGGTTGATCACGCTGGCGGTAAAGCCGTTTTGCTCCAGATGGGCTAACCAGTCCTTGCAGCATCCGCAGTTCGGGTCTTTCCAGACCTGAACGGTCACGGATTGCGGCGCGGCAACGGCGGCTAGCGAGCTGGAGCCAAAGACAACCGCGCCCAACAGCAGCATGCGTCGCTGCGGATTCAGCAGAGAGCCAGACGATGACATGGTGTGGTGGACTCCTAATTCGAAGCTCTGCAATGGAGCATTACTTCTTACCAACTTGGACAGCGCCCTTCATGCCAGCTTCGTAGTGACCTGGCATTAGGCAGGCAAAATTCACGCCCCCCGCCTTGGTGAACTGCCAGACGATTTCGCCCTGCTTGCCAGGCTGCAGCGTCACCTTGCTGGGTTCGTCGTGCTCCATGTCCGGGAATTTCTTCATCTGTTCCAGGTGCTCAAGCAGCTCCTTCTCGGTGCCCAGGCTGAGTTCGTGCTTGACCTGTCCGACGTTCTTGACAATGAAGCGCACGGTTTCGCCCTGTTTGACCTGAATGCTCGACGGCGTGTAACGCATGTTGTCGCTCATTTCGATGGTGATGGTGCGACTGGCCTTGGCGGCGACACCGGGTTTGCCAATGACTGTCTCACCCCCGTCACCGTGGCCACCTGCATGGGTGCCGCTAGCGAAGGCTGTCCCCGATGTGGCCAGTGCAACCATAGCGAAGAGTTGAGAAATAGTGGATCGCGTGAACTTCATGGATGGTCTCTAGTTGAAAATTGAAGGGGCTATTCAATGCTCGCCATGCGAAGTGGGCTTGCGCACGGTGACTTCTGTCGGCGTTGCAGGCTTGCGAACGCGCGACATGGACTGGCCGCCCTCGGCGCTGAAGCGCGCGGGCTCGGCCAAGGGGCCGGTGTACTCATGTGCGACCGTGCCTGCCGGATGCTTGAACCAGCCGGGGTCTTTGTAGTCGCCGGGCTTCTGCTCCCTGCGCACTTTGAGCACGCTGAACATCCCACCCATTTCCACCGATCCGAACGGCCCCTGGCCGGTCATCATGGGCACGGTGTTGTCAGGGATTGGCATTTCCATCTCGGCCATGTCAGACATACCGCGTTCGCCCATGACCATGTAGTCCGGAATGAGCTTGTTGACTTTCTTGGCAAGGCCGCTGTGATCCACGCCGATGAGTGTGGGGACGTCGTGACCCATGGCGTTCATGGTGTGGTGGCTCTTGTGGCAGTGGAAGGCCCAGTCGCCTTCCTCGTCGG
>DAOQRI010000459.1:0-2950 GCA_035355475.1 Rhodoferax sp.
CAAAAAGTCAGCGATGGCGATGCCTCCCGGTATTTCCAAACACTGTTTCAATCTGATCGAGAACGCCAGGAGGGCAAGCCGCTGTCGGTTCAAAAGCTGCGAGAGATCAATCAGATTGTGTCAATCTACAAGTCTGCCGACAGCCAGCAAACCAAAGCAGCTAAGGGCACCCTGTGGGGAGCACTTAACGCGGTCACCTATTACGTCGACCATGTGCGTGCGCAGAAGACAGGGGATCGACTGGACAGTGCATGGTTTGGCTCAGGGAACTTGCTGAAGGAAAAAGCATGGGAACTGGCCTTGGAAGTAAGTTCCGTGGCGCCCTCCTAGGGATTTGGTATGCGCAGGCGCCCGCCTTTCGGGCCCGCCTTACCGGCGTGTTCATGTCCTGCTTGGTTAACGATCAAGCCAGTCCCTTTGCTCCCGCAATAGCTGATTCAAATCCTTGATCGTCCGGCGCATCTGGACCAATTCGCCGCCCGCCCAGGCGTTACGCGCTGCCACGGCCTTGCCGCCGGGGCTTTTTGGCCCGGTTGACTGTTTCCACGGTTTCCATCGCTGGATGGCTTGGCTTTGCCGTTGGCGTTGTTCCTGCGTCCACTTTCGTGCGCTCATGGTTGGCCTCCACTAATAGTTCGTTTTGCAAGGTTTTCGGTTCACTCGCGGGAATCGTGTTGGCTACCATGCTGTTGTTGACCTGTTGGGGGCCGTGAGCAATGTTGGCCTGTTTCACGAAAGTGGCTTGCCTCGGGTACTTCAATTCCACCAGCGCGGAAATGGTCGCCCGGCTTTGGGCCTGAGCTTTCAGGGCCAGCGCCAGATATGCCTGGTATTGCGGCAAACGGTCTTGATTAGTCGCGCGAATCGCCAGACTGGTAAAGATGGTTTGCAGTGCTGTCGCCTGCCCAACCAGCATCGCCTCCATGCTGTCAAGGTCGCCATCTCTTACCGCTCCCATCGAGTTCATCAGCGTTCCCCGCATGGCGGCCATATCCACGTCCTTGCCCATGAAGTTGGACTTGAATGCATCGGCGACCAGCAAGGCATTGACTTCCGGAAGTAGCGCGTTACGCCCTTTGGCTATGGCCACTGGCTCGCCCAGAATGGCTTCCATTTCCTCCGCGCTCAGCGCGGCTTTTTCGACATTACTCATGGTCTTGCTCCTCAGAGTGTTCAAACGTTTTCATTGACATCCCCCGTTTCACGCAGCGGGCGGGTGTCCGCTACGGGTTCAACCGGGTTATTTCCAAACAGACCTGTAGCGACTGCTTTCAGGAATCAACGAGGCGAATCACGAACGGTTTTGCAATCTGTGCCTTCTTCATGGTGAGTACGCACGCCACAATGTCATGCCAACGCCGCAGCGCAAGCCATACCCAGATCCACGCCCGGCAGCGATGCACTCCGGGCAACTAAAGTGGTGAGCGTGGTAGGCAGCGGCGAGTTCGCGCCAGGTTGCTGGATCGACCGCTGGCTCTGGTATCTGCGTCTCAAAGTCAGCCAAGGCTACTGAATGCGTGGGAACAGTGGGTACGGTGGGGTCTCCCCCTTGAAACCCGCATGGATATTGGGTTTCTCCGCTCCCACTGGGAATTCGAGCGGCCCCACTGTCTGCGTCGGCCAGTGCGAGTGGGGACGGATGTTGCGCCACAGTGGGTACGCGCAGCCCCGCGCTGGTACTGGCTTTGTGGCCGGTGTCCCCACTGACCCCGCCGTTCCCACCCATCTGGAGCAGTTCGGCGATAGAAGTGAATTTGAGGGCCATGTTCATGCCTCCCAGATCCTGGAAGTCACAACATACACGCGCCTCGGGCTTTCCCCTTGAATACGGCGCTTGATGCTGTAGCGGGTCTTGCCAGCCTCGATCGCCGACTCAAGACAGCCGGCATCCACTAACACCTTGCACACCGCTACCAGGTCAAACCCCGCACACACCTCGGTCTTGAAGACATTGGGGTCAATCAGGTATTCGCGCCCGTCATCTACCTTGCGCCGCCAGCCCGCCCGGTTGATGGTGGGTCTGTAGATGCCGGTGTGGTCGATGTCCAGGTCTGTGAACCGTGCTTCCTCATGCTTGGAGACAAAGCTGCGTACCGCTACGATCATGGCGCCTGGTTCGGCGTTGGCGCTGCCTCCGCGACCCGCGAGCCACTCTGCAAAGCAGCGTTTGACCGCGTGGACCGCTTCGCCCGGCTGCCAGCCCGTGATCCCGTTGGCCGTGGCCAGTTCGCCAGCAATCGCCACCAAGGCAAAACGCTCGCAAACCCGATGTACCTGGCCGCCGGATTCCCCGGGCGGCAAGCAGGATTGCACAAACAAGGCCATTTCCCGTTTGATATGCAAGGGAAGTTCGTCGGTCGATTCCGCGAGCACCTTGGCGAATTCGACGACTCCATGACCATGATGTCGCGCGGCGGCGGCTTTGATCGCGTTCGAGAGCGAAGCGCCATCTGGGTACCCGTGAAGGGTATCGAACAAGCCAAGGCCCTTGCCGCCATCGGCATCCAGATCCACAAGGCGTACCTCTTGCCCGGCCTTGGCCCTCTTTCCGCCATCGGCCATGTGCTGTGCCAAGCCAATTTCTCCGGCACTCAGGAACAGCAGGCGCAAACTTTGACGCGCCTTGGCACCACCGGTGCGCGCGCTGCGTTGCTTGCCCTGTCCATTCGCCAGCATGTAGGCGATCTCGCCGGCCTCCCTGGGGTCCACCTGAGCCAGCTCGTCGAGGATCAACAGCGTGTCGTTGTGCAGCGCGGCCAGTGACTCCAGTCCATTTGAGGTGGCGCGCCAGCGGTTGACGTAGCTGGGGCCACCAAAGAGCGAAGCTGCAGCAGCCAAGGCGGTGGTCTTGCCGGTCGAAGAACTGCCCTTGAGGTTGATACCGCCTGACTCGATGCCAGAGAATTCCAGCAGCATCGACGCCAGGCCAACACACAGCGCCAGCACGCAA
>DAOQRI010000460.1:0-2933 GCA_035355475.1 Rhodoferax sp.
GAAATAATCTAGCAGTTCCGGCGTCATCACCGGGTCGTTGGTCGTGAAATACCTTCGGTTGGGAACAATGATGTTTTTCAGGCGGGACTTGTTGAAAAAAATGTGCAGATTCTTGCGCCGCGTTCGGTTGCCATAGAACTTTTTGAACGATGCGTGCGAAGTGCGCATATTCAAGCAGGCACCGACAGCTGGCGCACCGTTGGCAAAATCGTAGTTATCTACCTGCGCCTGCTCCAGCCGCTCGAAGCATAGCAAGGACTCATACATTTCGATCCTGTCCGGATTGACGGCGATGACCAAATTGGCGGTGTCAAAGTAGTCCTGGCAATAGTCATACATGAACTTCATCAGCGGGAACATGATGGAGCCACTGGTTTTCCGAAAGTCCGGGTGAACAGCCAGAGCAGACCCTTCAGCAATTTTGCCACCTCGTGCGCGAATTTCATGCAGATCAAACGCCGACTGCAGCGGAAAACCAAACGTACTCTCCCGAATAAGCGACAACGTCCCTACCACTTTGCCATCAAACTTGGCACATAGCGTGGTGGTGGTTGGCAGGGCGTGGTAAATCGTCGCCCGCATGCCCGAAGGGTCAGGCTTCATATAGCCCGCACCCACATAGGCATCGTGCAACAGGCGGAAACAGGCCTCGAGTTCTTCCTTGGTGTCGGCAATTTTCAGAACCAGGCGCTCATCGGGATGTGGCTCGCAGTCCACCATCCAGCGGTAAAGGGAAAAGCGAATCGGCCGGGGCAAGACCGACATGGCGGAGCGCATAGCGCCATGCCATTGCCTTTTGAACTTGGATACAAACGAGTGTTTCATGTGGGTGCAATTGGAGCATGAACGTACCAACTCTATATATATAGCACTGTATTAAACTTCCGAAATGAAAAACGATGCGAGGCTTCGTGCCCGTGTATTGAACGTTTTGCGCATTAGTAGCGTATTCGGAACGCTGAGCGACGCCGTCATACAGGACTTGGCTGATGCATTTACGCTTCAGACCGTGCGAGGTGGCGATGTCATCGTGCGCGAGGGCGATGCTTCCAGCAGCATGTTGTTTGTCATTAGCGGCGCCCTACGCATTTCGCGACGCGATGCGTCTGGAAACCTGCTCCTCTTCAATGAAGTGCGCCCGGGTGCTAGCTTTGGCGAGGCGGGCCTTATTCTTCAGCAAAATCGGGCGGCCGATGTCAGTGCGTTGCGGGACTCCACGCTGGCCATTCTTCACCGCAAAGACTATGAAGCGCTCATCGTGCGCCACCCGCTGGAGTTGAACCGGGTTTTTGTCCAGGCAATCTACAACTATCTGCGGCACAACAACCAGGCGCCTCACCAGCACGCCGAGTCGGTTGTTGTGGTCCCATTGGACAAAGCAGTCGACACATCGGAAGTCGCCCGAGGTCTGGCCGAAGCGTTTGCAAAGATGGGAACGACACACCGTCTTACGTTGGCTGAACACGGCGCATTTTCCAGCACCGAAGGCAGTCACGATAGCGAAGCGATTGCCCGACAGGAAGGCCTTGAGGGCCAGTTTGACTACCTTGTGTACGAGGCGGGTGTGGGCAATTCTGCCTGGACGCAACGGGCATTCCGCCAAGCGGATCAGGTGGTTTTTGTGGCATTACCCGAGTCGTCCCAGGACATTGGCGCGCTGGAACGTCAGCTGAAGAACGAGCCAGGTTATGCCATGAAACGCCATCACCTGGTCGTGCTACACCCCGCCGATGCCGTTTATCCGTCGCACACGCGCAGTTGGCTCCAGGGTCGTGATATCGAGCGCATCTACCCAACCCGAAGGAACAACGCGGGAGACTATGGTCGCCTTGCCAGATTTCTCACCGGCAAAGCGGTTGGTATTGTTCTGGGTGGCGGCGGTGCCCGAGGGTTTGCGCACCTGGGTGTGCTCAAGGCACTGCATGGGGCCGGTATCGCCATTGATCTGATTGGTGGCAACAGCATGGGTGCGCTGATCGGAGCGCAGTACGCGTGCGATGTGTCGCTGGACGACATCCGTGAGCGCACCCAGAAATTTGCAGCCGGAGGCGAACGCCCTACTCTGCCTCTCATTTCCCTGGTATCGGGTAATCGCGTGCGGCGTGACCTCGTCAAGATGTTTGGCGATCTACAAGTCGACGGACTTTGGCGGCCCTACTTTGCGGCGGCCTGCAACCTGACCAAGGGCTGCACCACTGTACAGGACACGGGGCCCCTTTGGCGCGCGGTATTGGCCAGTAACTCGCCCGCAGGATTGTTTCCACCCGTTCTCATTGACGGGGACCTCTTGGTCGATGGCGCGATCCTGGAAAATGTTCCGGTTGCGGCTATGCGGATGCGCCTGGGAACACCGCAAGAAAGACGACGGGGCAATGGAACCATCATTGCCGTGGACGTGGATGTGCAGGAAGAGTTGAGTGCGCCCAGCCATTTGTCCAAACTGTCGGTGTGGAGCACGTTCCGGGGCTTGGTCTCGCCCCAGTCCACGCGCACTCCCGGCATTGGCCAAATCATGTACCGGGCAGGCCACATCGGTGGGCTCAACAAACGCTCCCAGGCAATTGGCCAGTCGGACCATTACCTTGAGCCTCCGGTCAGTCAATTCTCCATGATGGGTTACCGCAACGCAGCCGAAATCGCTGAGGTGGGATACCGTTACACCATGGAACAAATGGCCAAATGGAGCCGTTAACGTCAAATGGGACACCCGGCGGGCCGCTGGATCTTTCCGCGAGCCAGCGTGAAGTCTGGCTCGACCAGCGCGCATGGCCCGGCAGCACGCATTTATACATCGGCGGCGTTGCCTACTTGGAGGGTCAGCTTGATGTAGACCGCCTCGTCAAAGCTCTGGGCTTGCTGGTGGCAGAAAGCGATGCGATGCGCTTGGTGCCTCACGAAGATGGCACCCAATCCCTGCTCAATACCTGTAGCTG
>DAOQRI010000461.1:0-2932 GCA_035355475.1 Rhodoferax sp.
TGGTGCCACTGGTGTACAGCGTGTAGCTGGGGTGGGTGGACTCCACCCACTCGCAGGGCACCACCGTATTCATATGCTTTTGCCGCAATGCGCCCCACACGTGGTCACGCCCGGCCACCAGGGTCATGGGGCTCAAACCCCGGTCCACCAGCAACACGGCGTCCGGCTTGTGAGTGGACAGGCGCACGGCTTCGTCCAGCAGCGGCTTGTAAGGCACCACCTTGCCCCCGCGCGAACCCGCATCGGCGCTGATGATCAGCTTGGGCGAGGCGTCTTCAATGCGCGAAGCCAGCGAGCCCGAGGCAAAACCGCCAAACACCACGGAGTGAATCGCCCCAATGCGCGTGCAGGCCAGCATGGCAAACGCAGCCTCGGCAATCATCGGCATATAAATCAGCACCCGGTCGCCCTTTTGCACGCCAAGCTCTTTCAGCACCGCCGCCATGCGCTGCACCTCGGCGTGCAGCTGGCTGAAGGAATACACCGTTTCCTCATTCGTCTCGGTTGAGACAAAAATCAGCGCCGCCTGATCGGCCCGGTCTTTCAGGTGCCGGTCCACCGCGTTGTGGCACAGATTGGTGGTGCCGCCCACGTACCAGCGCGCAAACGGCGGGTTGCTGTAGTCGCAAATCTGCTGCGGCTGCGTTTGCCAGTCAACGAGCTGGGCCTGCTCGGCCCAGAAAGCGTCACGTTGCGTGAGGGAGCGGGCGTGGAAATCGGCGTACACAGTCATTTTGGTGTCTCCAGTCGGGTCTTCGGTAAAACTGAATTCATAATTATGGCGCTACAGCTTGCTACAGGCTGACTTTTTGGAGGGGGGTTTTGGGATGGGGTCGGGTACAGTGACCAAAAATGAAAACACCTACAAAACGGGAGGGAGCGTGACAAAAGACAAACGGGATGGATTGTCGGGTTTGATGCTATGTTTATGTGAGCGAACTATGCAATATGAACGAGGCCTGGAGTGTGTTTTCGTTGGGTTTTTTCATGATATACGCCGCAATGGGTTGCGGTATATATTGAGTTAGAAGCCTATGTCACCAACCGAACACGTTCTGAAGTTCCTCGGAGAGATGCTTGTCTTTGGGGGTAGCGGAGCGGCAATCGCGTACCTCCTCTTTCAGTTTCTCGGTAAAAGTTGGATCGACAACAAGTTTGCCCAACGTCTAGAACAGCACAAACATCAGCAGGCCCTTGAGTTGCAGCGTCTGCGCGTGGAAATCGACTCCATGCTGAGTGGTGCGCTGAAGATGCAAGAGCGGGAATTTATGATCTTGCCAGCCCTGTGGGAGAAACTAGACGAAGCCTATGGTCTCGCTACTTGGCTGACCTCGCCCGCTCAACAGTACCCAGGCGTAGGACGAATGGGTGACGAAGAGCTAGAAGAGTTCCTATCCTCATCTAAGCTGCTGGAAACGCAGAAATCCAGCATTCGTGCATGCGGCAGCCGCTCCCGCGACAAGACCTACCAAGACATCATCTTCTGGCACCGTCTTCACAAGGTCAAGAAAGCGGTGGCGGATCTTCAGAACTACATCGCGCGGAATGGCATCTTTCTTCCAGTAGGCATTAAGGAGAAAGTGCTGGAGACCGTCCCGCTACTTTGGGCAGCAGTCACTTCCTCGGAAGTTGGTCATGCGGCGGAAGACTACAAGATGAAAAGTGACGGCTGGAAGGAACTCCAAGACAAGGCGAAGCCATTACATGCAGCGATCGAGGCCGAAATTCAACTTCGCCTGCAATCTCATAGTGCTAGACAGTAGGCTTCGAACCCCTCATGTCAAACGTTGAGTTATGCCTTAAGGAAAGCAGATGGCTCGCATGTCAAACGTTAAATCTTCAGCCCTATGAATTACGCCCGGCAATATCCGAGGTTCTGGTTAGCCTACTTCGTGTTGACTGTGGTGATGCTTGTGATCAACACCGTCTCCGAGGCATTCGCTAACTTCGGCTCCACTGCGGCCTCGTCGTTAGTTGGGACGGTGCTTGCTGTGGCAGGTCTACGTCCGCTATACGGCTACGTGCGGCAAAGGCGCTACGACCCTCGCTGGCTGTGGAAGATCGTGCTCGCCGCATCGGGCATGGGCACTCTTGTGATAGTTCTCATTTGCTTATTTGTCGCGGTGTCCAAACTCTCGATCATTCCGGTTCTCGTCATGATTGTGATCATGTCCTTCGGGGGTCCGTATTTGCTCGCTTTGCACCAGTACGTCTATCGCAGCCCACATCTGTGGGTACGAGACTTAACCCAAAAGCTAGACAACGAATAAAGGCTCCCCATGCCCCGCTTCGTCGCCTTCTTCCGTGGCATCAACGTCGGCAAAGCCAAGCGCATTGCCATGGCCGATCTGCGGGCGCTGCTGGCGTCGTCGTCCCTTGGCTACCAGAACGTGCAGACGCTGCTCAACAGCGGCAACGCGGTGTTTGATGGCCCTGCTTCCACCTCTGCAGCCCAACACGCCTTGCGCATACGGGCGGCTGTCGCCAGCGAGCTGGGCGTGGATGCGCTGGTAATCGTCAAATCAGCCAAAGACATCGCGGCGGTGGTTGCGGGCAACAAGCTGGCGGCCATCGCCACTGATCCGTCCCATTTGCTGGTCGCGCTGACGCACGACGCCAAATCACTGGCGGCGCTGGCATCGCTGGCTCAGACCGATTGGGGCGCCGAGCAGGTGCACGTGGGCCCGCACGCGGCGTATGTGTGGTGCGCAAACGGCATTTTGGAAAGCAAGGCCGCCGTGGCGCTGCTGAAGGTGCTGGCCAGCTCGGGCACCACGCGCAACTGGGCGACGGTTGAGAAGCTGCACCACATGCTGAAAGCAGCCAGCTGACTCCAAAGTAGGCAATCCAGAAAAACCCTGCGCATTCCTTTGCACCCTTCAAGGATCACCATGTTCTCGCACATCTTCGTTGGCGTCTCAGACTTCGACCG
>DAOQRI010000462.1:0-2930 GCA_035355475.1 Rhodoferax sp.
ATACCGGCCTGTCACGCCGGGGGTCGCGGGTTCGAGTCCCGTCCACTCCGCCAAAATGGTAAAGCCGTTGAAGATTTTTCTTCAACGGCTTTTTCATTGGTGGTCTCACGCTAAGAGACCCTGTCGACGACGCCCTATTAGAGGTTGCCTACCAAGAGCCGTCGCACGACCGTATCCCGAAAACTGTGCGCATCCGCCAATCCCAGCCGTTCCTGGTAGGCCATGGGCATATCTTTGCCGCCCCAAAAGCTCTTGAGCGCCAGTGACAGCAGTTCGGTCGGATGGTTGGTTGCGTGTTTGAGTTTCTTTAGAGCACGAACGATTTGCAACTCGTCCGTGGTGAGGTCGGTGCCGAATGGAAAGTCCGGTAGCAAATCGGCCTCGGACCACGGGCGCAATTTGTCTTCGAGCATTTGCGGCAGGTTGTTGCGGTAGCGCTGTGGAACCTGGTAGTGGGCATCGAGCTTGCCATGTGCCTTGGCCTGTTTGACCAGTTCGTCCTGGAAGCGCGAGTCCGCCACAGCAATCAAACGCTTAATCACTTCGCTGTCGGGCTGGCCGCGGAGTTCTGCTACCCCATACTCAGTGATGATGATGTCACGCAGATGGCGCGGTATGGTGACATGGCCATAGTTCCAGACGATGCTGCTCTTGAGGCCATCTTTGTTGTCATGGGTGGATCGCAACATCATGATCAGGCGCGCGTCGGGCAGGGCATGCGACATGGCAACAAAGTTGTATTGCCCACCCACGCCGCTGACAACCTGCCCCGACTCCAGCGCATCGCTGGCTGCAGCGCCCAAAAGGGTCACGATCATGGTGGTGTTCATGAATCGCGCCTTGCGCCTTTGGGCGCGCTTGAGGTCTTCCTGCCCATAGAGCTGGTTGATGAAGTCTATGCGCGTCATGTCAATCTTGGCCAGTTCATGCGGCGGCATGGTGCGAAGACGTTCATAAAAGTCACGCGGACCCAGGAAGAATCCACCGGTCATAAATATCCCGCTCTGCAGGCGCGTGCCCAGCATATGCTGGCAGACAAAATCGAAGTCCGCATCCTCATGCAGGTTGGCGCTGCAGCGCAGCGCACCCAGTACGAGTTGTTCATCCTCGAGTACAACGTCCGCACGAAGTACTCCAAAGCGCTGCAGGTATGCGAGGTCTTCGGCCCCCAGCGGCGAGCGCACACGACCGGCATCCAGCAAGGCCCTCAGTGTCGTCGGCGTCACGGTCGCGTCCGCGATGATGCCCTTGTTGAGCAGTTGCTGCAGTACGGCGTCATGGAACACTTCGCGGCGGATGATGCCGGCTTCAATGAGTTTGAGGAAACCATTGACAAACATTTCGGAGCAGCCGTACAGACCCTGGTCGAAGCGGCTGAAATCACGCCCACCCAGTCCGTCTGGGCACAAGGACTCCAAAATTCGCCTGTATTCGGCGCTATGGCGATCCCGCACAATGAGTGCCTGCCCGATTGCATCTCCCAAGGAGCCTATGCCGATTTGCAGCGTTCCGCCGTCAGCCACCAGACTGGATGCGTGCAACCCAATGGCGTAGTCGGCCAGGCTGACCTTGTTGTTAGGGGGAGCGAACACCGCATGGGTTCCGGCAGGATCGGACACCAGTATGTCGAAGAATGATGGCTTTACTTCAGCCGTGTTCGGCATGAACGGCATCCGATGGTTGATCACTCCGACGGCGGTGAATTTGTTGCCGGATATGCGGAACATTTCCATCACTTCCATCACCACGTCCGGGTTGCTGGAAAGGCTCAGCCGCAGGCCGTTGCCGTCTTCCTTGCTGGCAACCGCCTGTGCCATTACGTTCATGCCCTGCGCCACCATGTCCCGCGCAATGTGGGTGTAGTTGGTGGATATGTAATTTTGCTGGGCTACTTCATTTCCCAGATAGTCCCCGGTTTTCATGAAGACTTCACAGACTTCAATATTGGCTGGCAAACCCCCGCCGCGCAGGTCTTTCACGTACTCCAGATCCGGGTAGTCTTCAAAGACACGCGCCACCAAAGGTGCCAGAAAGTGCCGCTCCAGCTCGCTCTTGCCGACCGGCTTTTCCAGGGACAGGGCGGTGATGATCTTCAGCCGCCGGGCCGGGTTGTCCTTGATTCTCCGGTACAGCGCGTTGACAAATGGGTTGGGCTTGCCAACGCCCAGAGGAATGCCCAACACGATGTCGCCCGGGGTCGTGTCCAGAACGTGGTCGACGGCCGCGTCAATTGAATTCATCATCAAGGTGTTTGGCATGCTGGTCTCCTTATTCTTGCCGCAGGGTAAAGGGCTGGAATCGACTCTAGTGGCCGCCAGGTTTCGCGACCTTGGCATAAATCAATTTCCCAGGGAGTTAGAGCGTCCACTCTGATCCCTTGACGGGAAGATTAAACTCAAGTGAACAACTTCAAATCCTGCGAAGTGCATCCCCACCCTGCCGCCAATTCCCATCAACCGCTGGCCGAGCGACTGCGTCCCAAGCAACTGAGCGATGTTGTTGGGCAAGAGCACGTTCTGGGTGAGGGCATGGCTTTGCGACTGGCGTTTGAGTCCGGGCAGCCCCACAGTTGCATCCTGTGGGGTCCACCCGGTGTGGGCAAGACCACCATAGCGCGCCTCATGGCGGATGCGTTTGATGCCCAGTTCATCGCCATCAGTGCAGTATTGGGTGGCGTCAAGGACATTCGTGAAGCGGTGGAACTGGCGCAAGTTGCGCTTGCGAATGGGCGCCGGACAATTGTGTTTGTGGACGAGGTTCACCGGTTTAATAAAAGCCAGCAGGATGCTTTTCTGGCACACGTGGAGAGTGGCTTGTTTACCTTTATCGGTGCGACAACCGAGAATCCGTCGTTCGAGGTGAATGCCGCGCTGCTGTCGCGAGCGGCGGTGTATGTGCTGAAAAGTCTCGACGAGGCCGAGCTCGGCGAG
>DAOQRI010000463.1:0-2925 GCA_035355475.1 Rhodoferax sp.
AATACCAAGCGCAAGGCAGAGACCCCAGGCCCGCTATACGCCTCGCGACCGGAAGTGATGGCCGCCGCCGACGAAATGGCGCAACGTCTGGACTTGGATACACAAGCAGTGCGCCATGCCATCGGCCAGTCACACTACATGGCGTCAATCGCCCGCGCCATTGCACCGCCGCCGGTCGGTACGGTCAAGAACTGGACGGTGTACCGCAGTCGCTTTATCGACCCGATCCGCATACGCGCCGGTGTGAAGTTCTGGCAGAGCAACCGCGAGACCCTGGAGCGCGCAGAAGCACAAATGGGCGTGCCCGCTGCCATCATCGTGGGCATCATCGGTGTGGAGACCATGTACGGCCAGCAGACAGGCACCTACCGCGTCATGGACGCCCTGACCACGCTGAGTTTTGACTTTCCCGGGGTACACCCACGCGCCACCGAACGCAGCGCATTTTTCCGCTCCGAACTGGAGTCCTTTCTTGCACTGACCCAGCGCACCGGCACCGACCCGCTGGCCCTGCGTGGCAGCTATGCCGGTGCTATGGGTCTGCCTCAGTTCATGCCGTCGAGTTGGAGCAAATACGCCATCGACTTTGACGCAGACGGCCGTGTGGACCTGTTCAACAGCGCTGCCGATGTCATCGGTTCAGTGGCCAACTACTTCAAGTCCTTTGGCTGGAAACCGGGCATGCCCAGCCACTACCCGGTGCGGCTGACCAGCGAAGGTGCCGACAGGGCCAGCCTGCTGGCGCCCGACATTGTGCCCAGCTTCACGCCCGCCGAAATGTTGGCCAAAGGCGGCCAACTAGACGCTACCGCCCTGCAGCACGTCGGGCCGCTGGCCCTGGTGGAGTTGCAGAACGGCGATGCACCGGCTCTGCACATCGCCGGTACCGAAAACTTCTATGTGATCACCCGCTACAACTGGAGCAGCTACTACGCGCTGGCGGTCATCGAACTGGGCCAGGAAGTGGCCGCCGCCATGCCAAAATAGGCCATGATCGAACCCGCGCTCGCCACTGCCACACCCGTCCCGGAAGAAGACGTTACAACGACCTTGTACCGAGCGGCCATCGGACCGGTTAGCAATGGTTACTACCTGCCTATCTTCACCCGGTTTGAGGCGGCAGACCACGCTGGCATCAGCTGGAACACTGCTGCAGCCCTGTCCACCTTGAACTGGCTGGCCTTTCGCCAGCTGTGGGGCGCAGCGCTGGCCTACTTCGGCGCGCTGGTAGCCGTCGTTCTGCTCGTGTTCGGCATTGGCCGCCTGGTCTTCCAGTTACCCGACACCCTGGTCGGCGCATTGGCGCTGGGGTTTGGTCTGGCCACTTTTGTATTGCCCGGTCTGTTTGGCAATGCGGTCTTTCACACCGAATGCCGCAAGCGTATGTCTCGCGCATTGGTTGCCCACAGCGATGTGGCCGAGGCCCGTGCCCAACTCACACGCCAGGCCAGTACGCGCAAGCGGGCCATCATTCTGGCGGTTGTCAACATCGTGCTGCTGGCCGTCGCGGTGCTGGCTTACCTGCAGCTGTCGGCACTGAGCAACCTGAGCGTTATGCCCGCCGGTGCTCTTGAAGCCGGGCATGTCGCTGTGGGACGCACTGTGGATGCGGCGCCAAGTGCGTCGGCCACACCGGCAGCACAGCCAGCATCGGCATCTTCGTCTATAGCCACACCACCAGTCGCTGCGCCTTCTGCCCCCGCGACGCCGGCATCCGAGGCGGCATCGAACCCGGCGACGTCGGCGCCGATGCCAGACGTGTCATTGGCGGCCCCTCTTCCTTCTCTCGCTCCCGCTGTTGCACCTGCTTCCGTTCCAGTTCCAGTTCCAGTTCCCGCTTCTGCACCAGCACTGGCGACCTCGAACACCATGGCCATGGTAGACGCGGTGCGCCGGGACGGGTCCAACCCGCTTGCGGCAAGCAAACCCCTTGCCAAGAGTAAACAGGTTGACGCGGACAAGCCACCCAAAACCCAGGTCAAATCCCAACCTTCCACGGCAGGAAAAGCGGCAAAGCCCGCACAGCCGGTCAAGGCCACCAAACCCTATTTTGTAAATGTGGGCTTGTTTAAGGTAGCCGCCAATGCGGAGCGTGCACATGCCAAATTGCTGGCCGCAAAACTTCCCTCGCAACTCAAGGAACTCACCTCCGCCAAAGGTCCGCAGATTCGGGTCCGTGCAGGGCCGTTTGCCACCCGCCAGGAGGCACGAGACGCCATGGAAACCATCAAGTCATTGCAGCTGGACGCCATTCTTGTTCAGCCTTAGCTATTGACGACCATCTGAATGTCCGAAATTTGACATTCCAATCGTGCACCAAAACTCTAAGATATCCGCTTTCAATCATCTGGTTCTGATTTGATGCGCTACACGGATCACCATGAAGAGTAAATCCTCTCATCGGCAGCCACATTGGCTGATGCGCCCTGGCATTGCCTGGATGGCCCATACCCGGCTGGGCAGCAAGATTGCGTTGTTGCTGACTCTGGGGTTGGGGCCTGTTTTCCCCCTCATTTGGGTCGTATTCAATCCCTCTCATCCTTCGAGCGGACAAGTGGCCACCGCATTGATGTTCATTCTGGCAATCGCCTGGGCATTGTGCGGATACTTTCTGGTAGCCATTTCGCTGCGCACCCAGATGATCTTTCGGCAATTGATGCGCGCTGTAAATATGGCGGGAGACGGGCACCTTTCTGTACAGGTACGCTACCTCGGCCAGGACAATTGGGGTGACCTTGGCTATGCATTTGAGCGCATGCTCAACAATCTATCGACAATGGTTGGTGAAGTTCGCACATCAGGAGCTGCACTGGGTGAAACCGGCCGCGGCCTGGTGACCCAGACCAAAGCATTGTCCGAGCGCGCTGAGACCCAGGGCATCAACCTGCAACAGACGGCCATGCATGTGCGCCGGGTCAGCGAAAC
>DAOQRI010000464.1:0-2924 GCA_035355475.1 Rhodoferax sp.
GCGTATTTCTTGTCCTGGGGAATAGCCCCCAGCGAATTGAATTGAAAGATTCGGTTATCGCAACCAATCGTAGTATGACCTTCGATAACGCAATGTGCGCCAACGGTCGTACCAGCCCCAATGCGAACGTGGGGCCCGATGATGGTGTAAGGACCAACAACCACCGATTCATGCACTTCGGCGGCGGGGTCCACAATCGCAGTGGGGTGAATATGGGTCACGTTGCTCTGCCAAAAACCATCAGGCAATGGTGCGCATGGTGCACATCAGCTCCGCTTCACAGGCGATATTTCCATCCACACGGGTAACGCCTTTGAACTTGAAAATGCCGGCTTTCATTCGCAGCAATTCCACATCCATGATCAACTGATCCCCTGGCTCTACTGGCCGCTTGAATCGGGCCGCATCTATGCCAGCGAAGTAGTAGACGGTTTTGTCGTCAGGTCGCGCGCCCATGGCGTCAAACGTCAGAAGCGCCGCGGCCTGGGCCATGGCTTCAAGCATCAAAACCCCTGGCATAACCGGACGATGCGGAAAGTGTCCATTGAAAAATGGTTCATTGATCGACACATTTTTGAGCGCTTGAATGGACTTCCCTTTTTCCATGGACAAAACTCGGTCCACCATGAGGAATGGGTAGCGGTGGGGCAATTGTTTGAGAATTTCGTGGATATCCATCATTTTCTTGTCTCTTTTTCCAAAGTCTTGATGCGATCACGCAAGCCATGCAATTGCTTGAGCGACGCCGCATTGCGTTCCCAGTTAGCGTTGTCGTCGATGGGGAAGATTCCTGTGTAGTGGCCGGCCTTCAGAATAGATTTACTGACCAGGGTGCCGGCCGATATATTGACACCCGAACCCAGAGTCAGATGCCCCAAAACGATGGCACCGCCGCCTACGGTGCACTGCGACCCAATCGTGGCGCTACCCGCAACACCGACACAGCCGGCCATGGCCGTGTGACTCCCTACGTGCACGTTGTGCCCAATCTGAATCAAGTTGTCCAGTTTGACACCGTCATCAATCACCGTGTCTTGCAATGCGCCACGGTCAATGCAGGTGTTGGCGCCAATTTCAACATCGTTGCCAATCTTCACCGCGCCGAGTTGTTCAATTTTTTCCCAGGACTCGCCATTGTGGGCAAAGCCAAAGCCGTCAGCACCAATCACCACGCCCGCATGAACGATGCACCGATCACCCAGCACACAGTTCTCCCCCAAGGTCACACGGGACTTGAGGACCGTATTCGCACCGATGCGAGCGCCCCGCTCCACTACACACAGCGGCCCAACCGACGCGGTGGGATCGACAATAGCGCCGTCATCAATCACCGCACTGGGATGAATACCTGGGGAGAGATCACCATCGCGCCCACGCTTCCAAAGCTGCGTCAATCGGGCGTAGTAAACATAGGGCTGGTCCGTGACAATGCACGCCCCACGTGCCACCGCGATGGATTGCATCGCCGGTGCCACGATCACACATGCCGCCTTTGAAGCAACGAGCTAAGATTGGTACCTAGGATTGCTTAGAAAACTAAGTTCGCAATCGGTTGCGATCTCGAGCGGAGCCAAACCATGCACCACGATGGCTCCGTCACCATGCAACACGCCTCCCAAAGAGGCAACAATCGTCGCCAGGTCAAGTTTCATTCTCCAGGCCCGTTCGCCCAAGGCTCACTTGGAGCCGGAGTTGAGAATCTTCAAAACCTTTTCAGTAATGTCATGCTTGGCATTGACGTAGACCACTTCCTGCAACACCATGTCGTACTTTTCGGCGTCCGCAACCTGCTTCACAGCCTTTGTCGCCCGGTCCAGCACCAGCTGCAACTCTTCGTTGCGGCGACCATTCAGGTCTTCCTGAAACTCCCGCTGACGACGTTGCAAGTCACGCGACATTTCAGCGCCTTCTTTTTGCCGTGCACTGCGTTGACTCTCGCTCAATGTGGGCGCGTCCCGGTCAAATTTTTCACCAAAACTTTTCAGCGACGCTTGCAGATCGGTCAACTCTTTCTGGCGCTTCGAGAATTCTTGCTCAAGCTTGGACTGTGCGGCTTTGGCAGGATTGGATTGCGTAGTGATGGCCTGAGTGTTGATGTAACCCACTTTGAAATCCTGGGCGGTTGCGCTGATGGCGCAGCCAGCAAGCAGAACAGTAGCCAACCAGAGACGTTTTGAGGTAATCATTAAAAGGAGCTTCCAATCTGGAATTGCAGAGACTGAATTCTATCGTTTTCAAATTGCCTGATCGGCTTGGCAAACGCCAGTCGCAGTGGGCCAACCGGTGATATCCAGCTGATACCTACGCCGTACGAGCTGCGCAGATCGGAAAACTGAATCGCCTCGTCAGGCCCATACAGTCCACCAGCATCCATGAATGCATATAGGCGCAGGGTTCTATCCTTTCCACCACCGGGAAGGGGCGATAGCAATTCGGCATTGAAGTTGATCTTCTTCGTACCACCTGTTGAAGTCAAACCCAGTGTTCGCTGGGGGCCAGTTGTCAAACTTCCCTGTTCAAATCCTCGAACCGAGCCCAAGCCGCCGGAATAAAAGTTCTTGAAAATGGGATATGGTGTGTCGCCGGTACCTGACCCGACCGACAATTCCGCATTGAATGCGCCTGTGATTTTGTTGGTCACGGGAATGTAGTGCTGGTAGTTGGCCGTCGCACGAACGTACTTCAGTTCTCCTGCAATACTCCATTCAGCGGAGGTCTTGATCACCTTGCCGATCGTCGGGACCAATGCACTGTCACGCGTGTCGCGCCCCCAACCGACGGTCAGAGGTACGGCGCTACTGGTAAAACCAAATCGGTTGGCAAAGTCCTGGTACACCACCGGCAACAGCGTGCCTGGCACCACTGTAGTCTGGTCGATTCCGAGGCCAAAAAATACAGTGTCGTATTCAGTAAATGGCACACCG
>DAOQRI010000465.1:0-2904 GCA_035355475.1 Rhodoferax sp.
ACTTCCACCCAGGCGTCGCCGTTGTCGGCAGCAGCAATCTTGTAGGGCATCAGGTCGATGTCCTTTTGCACTTCCTTCTCGGAGAACTTGCGGCCGATCAGGCGTTTGACTGCGTATAGCGTGTTCTTGGGGTTGGTCACCGACTGGCGCTTGGCGGATGCGCCGACCAGCACTTCACCATCTTCCTGATAGGCAATGATGGATGGCGTGGTGCGCGCGCCTTCGGCATTTTCAATCACCTTGGGCGTGTTGCCCTCCATGATGGCCACGCAACTGTTGGTGGTTCCCAAGTCGATACCGATGATTCTTCCCATGATCTACTCCTAAAGTCAGTTGGGAACCAAGCTGAAAGCCCGGCCCGCAAGGTTTTTCAATTCAAAATTCAGATGAAGCTCACTTGAAGCCTGTTTTTCAGATTTCAAGTGCCAAAAAAAGGGTGTTTGCCGTACCAAGCGGTTCACTTGGGTGCCGAAACGGTCACCAGGGCCGGGCGCAACACACGGTCTGCGATCAGGTAGCCCTTTTGCAGCAGGCCGACAACCGTGTTGGCTTCTTGCTCTGAGGGTACAACACTGATCGCCTGGTGCTGGTGCGGGTCAAACTTGGTGCCAGTCGTGGGCGCAATGGCCATAACCTTATTGCGTTCGAGCGCCGCAATCAGCTGGCGCAAAGTCGCCTGAGCGCCTTCGCGAATCTGGTCGGCGGTGGCGTCTTTGATGATCAGGCCGGCCTCCAGGCTGTCTGCCACAGGTAGCAGGCTTTCTGCAAAGCTTTCAACTGCAAATTTGCGGGCCTTTGAGATCTCGTCCTCAGCACGGCGGCGGGCGTTTTCGGCATCCGCTTTGGCACGGAGGTACTGGTCTGCCAACTCGCCGCTTTTGGCCTGTAGCGCCGCCAACTCTGCCTGCACTTGGGCCAGCAAGTCGGTTTCTTGGGTAGCTTGCGAGGCTACCAGGTCTTCGGTACTTTGGTAAGCGGCGTCGAGTGCGTCGGGCTGGGGTGTAGAGGGCTTGTCAGACATGCTTGGGGAGTGAAGGGTGTCTTCAGGTTACAAATGGATGGGCCTAGTTATGGGGGCGCATCACCGCAATTCAAGGGGTCAGCGGCGCGACGTTGGGTGGCGCGCTCCGTGAGGACGTCAATCAGTCCGAAGTGCCCAGCAACTCAACGTCAAACTTGAGGGTTGCATTTGGTGGAATGACACCGCCTGCACCGCGTGCGCCATAGCCCAGTGCAGCGGGAATGATTAGGGTGCGCGCGCCGCCCACCTTCATGCCGGCCACGCCTTCGTCCCATCCGCGAATGACCATGCCCGCACCCAGGTGGAAGACAAAGGGGTCGTTTCGGTCTTTGCTGGAGTCAAACTTGGCTCCCTGGGTGTTGTCGTTGTAGAGCCAGCCGGTGTAGTGCACGGTGACGCTGTGTCCTTTGGTGGCAACGGCGCCCGTGCCAATGGTCGTGTCTTCGTATTGCAGTCCGGTTTCGGTGGTGGGCATGAAAAATCCTTTGTGAAGTGGTGGCAGTCGTTACCAATGGAAGCTGGAGTAGGGAATGCGGCAGCGGGTCACCATTGCCGGGGCCTTTTTTGCCCAATGCCATTCGCGCAAGGCGTAAATTATGCCGCAGACAAAAAAAGACAGGCAGTGCCTGTCTTTTGGTCAGTGGCCGGTTTACCGGCAAAAATCCGGATCAGGTGGTTTTTTTCGCCTGGGCGTTTGCCCATTTTGCAGCAAAGGCTTGCAGGTCACCCAATCGCTTGAGCATGTCGGCACCCAGTGTAGTGACCGCGTAGCCATCGCTTCCATGTGTCAAGAGACCCGCTTCGCGCAGTTCCTTGATCCGGGTATTCAGGGTGTTGGGAGTGATGCCACCGACGCTGTCTTGCAGCAGGCGAAAGGTTTGCGCATGGCCGTCTCGCAGGGCCCACATGACCCGAATGGCATAGCGCGACTCCAACAGACTCAACAATTGGCCAATGGCCAATGACTCTTTAGCGCTCATTAACGTATCCTCTCCTCAATTCGGTTTTATTGCGGTTCAATGGTTTACCGCCTGTTGCTGTGTCACATCGGTGTAACACAGTCTCATTGGGTTGAAACTATATCGCAGTTTTCTTCCTGCTACAAGTTTCATAGCTGTTTCTCAACTTGCCTGTTGCTTGTCAGCGCGCGGTGGAGATGCTAAGGTTGCACAAACGTTGTCTTTTTACACAGTCTTTCGGAGGTTTTCATGACTTTTAATTTCGAGCAGGTTCACAATTACTATGAACGTCTCGTTTTTGAAGAGGTGGCCCGGCGGGCCGAAGACTACCCTGCATTCACGCCGGACATGTTGGGGGATGTGGCATGTGTGTCCCTGAATCGGCTTCCTGCGCGTTATGTCCGGCACGATGTGGACATGATGTTCTATCTGACGGAGCACGAACGCCATGCCATTGAACAGGCGCTGGAAGAAGCCCTGCAGTTTGCGTTTGGCTTCGTTCAGGATCGCACCGCAAAGTCACCGCGTTAACACCCGATAGCTCCTAAAAAGTTGCGCGTACTTGGCGCAGCAGTTCCTGCGTGATGCCGGGAGACACGCCAAACCACGCTTCAAATGCCGGGCGCGCCTGGTTGAGAAGCATGCCCAGCCCGTTGACCGTTTCGTTGCCGTGGCGTCGGGCATCGGTCAAGAGTGGTGTTTCCATGGGCACGTAGATGATGTCCGACACCAGTGCTTCAACGGGAAGTCGGTCCAGGCGCAACAGGCTGGCCGCGATGCGCCCGGCACGCCCTTCAGCCTTCTCACGCTCCAGCGCGTTGACCAGGTCCACCGTCGAGTAGAACCGCACCCGCTTGCCGTGCTCGGTGATGCCGGCCACGCCGATGGCCGTGGCCAGGTGGCTCTTGCCGGTGCCTGGCCCGC
>DAOQRI010000466.1:0-2896 GCA_035355475.1 Rhodoferax sp.
GGAACTAGCCACCGCCACGTAATGCATAACGCCCAGCGGCAGGACTTTGCAACCGCGCAACGCCTGCTTGAGCGTGGTCACGCAACCCAGAACCTGGCCCTCGCGCAACCACTCGTGGGTGAAATCCTGGTCGTCGATGATGATTTCCAGTGGCAACCCTTCACTCACCAATGGCCCCAACGCCGGCAGGGCCCAGGTGGAAATGCTGTCTGCATTGACGGCGATGGAGATGCGGTCTTCCTCCCGCAGCGCACCGGCGCCGGGGGTCAGGTCCTGCAAGTCGGTTTCCAGATCGGCCCGCAGCAGCCGCATTTGCATCGCGTGCTTGATCAACAAGCGCCCGGCAGACGTGGGTTTGACCGGGCGGCTGCGCACCAGCAGCACGGTACCGACTTGGGCTTCAAGCGAGCGCAAGCGCTGCGAAACCGCGGATTGCGTGACGGACAAGCGAACCGCCGCCCGCTCAAAACCACCCTCTTCGACAATGGCTGCCAAACATTCCAGGGCGTCAGTATCAAAGGTTCGCATGGGCAGGGTAGTAGTACTTCCACGTCCCGACACAGGGAGGGGCAAGCCATCGCATTGTATTAGTTAGCCTAATGAATGCGCCAGCCCCGTCTATCAAGGCTGCTTTGCCGCGCGGTCAGCCGGCAATCAGCGCGGGTTCATTTGCCATGGATAGGCCAGCGAGTCGCCGCAGCGTGGGATAGTGTCTGGTTTATGGCCTAATACTGCCTTCGCAAAAATAATTTACATCCAACCAATTTCTCTGGAAGCAATAAAAATGGGCAACAAAATCGTCACCGAAGCGGACCGTAAAGCCACTCCCCGTCCCGCGACCCTGCCAGGCTTCACCCTGCCAACCGGCGGCCGCGGACAGCGCGTCAGCCTGGAGCGCGGTGTTGCGACCCGCAGCAAGAAGAACCCCGGCAAGCGCTCCAAAAAGGGCGGCTAAACAAATTTAGCTCTACCGCTTCGCGGGTCGCTGCCCCCATGGGGGCTAATTTCCCTTGGGGCGGCCCGGCGGGAAATTGCCCTCGCTGTTGTGAGCGGTGTGTGCCTTGGCGAGGCAGTCCTGAAACGCCCGCGCGGCCCGTGCAGGTTGCGGTGAGCGCCGGGTGATGGCGAAAAACTGGCATGCGTACCGGAACAATGCCGGTTGAATCGCGCGCATCTTCCCCGCATCCACAAAACTTTGGGCGTAGTGGTCGGGCAAAAATCCCAGAAACTGGCCGGAAAGAATCAGCGTGGCAATCGCCTCCTGATCGAAGCCTGTCGCCTTGCGCGTCAGGCGCACCTGCTGGCTGATTTCCATATTGGGTGAGTGGTAACCCAAACCGGCAAAAGGGTAGGCGCGCAAGCTGTCCCAATCCAGCGTCTGTGGGTTTGCACCCATCAGCGGGTGGTCGGCACCCGCATAGAGCAGCATGATTTCATCGAAAAGCTCGGCGTATTCCAGCGCATCGGAACTGCGGTGACCGGGGATGATGCCAATCTGGTACTGGCCATCCAGCACGCCACGCTCGATGGCCGTCATCGTGCCCACGTGCAACTGCAGCGCCACATCAGGTGCCACTCTTGTAAACATCGCAATGGCCCGCGCAATGTTGGCCTGCGGGTTGCTCACCGTTTTGTCGAACATGGCCACTTGCAACTGGCCACCCATGCGCTGGTGGATATCGTCCACCCCGGTGCGAAAAGCGTCGGTCGCGGCCAACAGCTGGGCCGTTTGGGCATAAATCTTTTCACCTTCAGGCGTCAACGCGAATCCGGCCCGACCCCGGCGGCACAGGGTCAGGCCCAGCCGGGTTTCCAGGTCCTTGATGTGGCGGCTCACGGTCGAGGTGCCGATGTTGAGCTCCAGCTCGGCCGCCGCCATGCCGCCGCAGTCCACCACCGCGCGAAACACGCGCAGCAGGCGCAGGTCCATGTCGCTGATTTGGCCTAACACGGCCTTCTTTTTTATTTGCATATTTCAGCAACTGAATAGTGATAACTGTTACTTTATGAGAGTAACAGAGCTGCCCACAATGTGAAAGCCCTCGCTATCCCTTGCGGGAATTTGCCCGCCCAGAAGGACCACCATGAAGCTCAACGACACCGCCATTTCCACAACAGCGTCCACCGCGATCACCAGCACCAGCCCCTACCCCGGCGACGCCGCCTGGATGGAGGCGCACTGGATGCCCTTCACCGCCAACCGCAACTTCAAGGCCAGCCCGCGCATGATGGTCAGCGCCCAGGGCGCGTATTACACCGACAACCATGGCCGCAAGATTCTGGACGGCCTCTCAGGCTTGTGGTGCTGCGGCCTCGGCCATGGCCGCGCTGAAATCACCGAAGCGGTGAGCCGGCAAATTGGCACGATGGACTACTCCCCTGCCTTTCAGTTTGGGCATCCGCTGTCGTTCGAACTGGCGAACAAGATTGCTGCACTGACACCCGAAGGGTTGGACCACGTGTTCTTCACCGGTTCGGGTTCCGAGTCGGCCGACACCTCGCTCAAGATGGCGCGCGCCTACTGGCGTGCCAAGGGCCAGGGCACCAAGACGCGCCTGATCGGCCGTGAAAAGGGCTACCACGGCGTGAACTACGGCGGCATCTCGGTCGGCGGCATCGTCGGCAACCGCAAGACCTTCGGCCAAGGGATTGAAGCCGACCACCTGCCCCACACCCAGCCGGCCGCTGGCGCGTTCTACAAGGGCATGCCACCCACCGGTGCCGAGCTGGCCGACGAACTGCTCAAACTCATTGCACTGCACGACGCGTCCAACATCGCGGCCGTCATCGTCGAGCCGATGTCGGGCTCCGCCGGTGTTGTGATCCCACCAGTCGGCTATTTGCAGCGCCTGCGCGAGATCTGCACCGCCAACAACATCCTGCTGATTTTTGACGA
>DAOQRI010000467.1:0-2892 GCA_035355475.1 Rhodoferax sp.
AGTTGCCTTGGGCAGCAGTATCGCGTAAAGCCATGATTTCGGCATGCGGACCTCCGACGGCTTGGGTGGCACCAAAGCCTATCTCGTTTCCGTGCTTGTCAACGATCACGCAACCAACTGTTGGATTAGGCGGAGTCACATTTCGCGCTGCAGTGGCTTCCCTGAGCGTTTGGTGCATCCAGTCAGTTGTTTCCTGGCTCATCGGTATTGTTGTCGAGAGAGATTTCTATCGTCATTGTGCTCGCAACGGGCTCACGGCCAAGGGTTGCAGGCTCCATGGTGGTTGTTTGCAACGAAGAGAGCGCGGAAGATACCCAACTACCGGCGGGTTGCTGGTCTTCAATCTGAAAGTGGTCGACAGCACCCGTGGCAGAGACCCAGACCGTGATGACCAATACCGCAAGGCTGTTCCTGGGCACGGATTCCCGGTGAATGACCCAGTCAATTGTTGGCACTGCGCGGGTATCGACGTCCTGGCTCGTGTGATAACGCAGTGGGTTCCAGCCCTGATCGACTCCGGCGGCCGCTGCATCATTCTCGACAAGCTGACGCGCTGGTTTGTCATCCCCGGACAGTGATATGTCACTGGAAGAAAGTGGCTTGCGGAATGTTCCGCGGGCTTTCAATGCTTGCGCGGAAGGCAACGCTACTTCTGCGAGTTTCAGCGCAGATGGCTGGGGCTGAACCCACCGAACCCTCAGCGCAGATAGTTGAGCCCGGGTTGGCTTCTGAGGTGCATTTATATTATGGGCAAGAACATCCAGGACGATCAAATGCAGGCCCAAGACGATCAGGGCACAGGCCACCCCAAGAAACGTTTTATTGTTGGTCTGTGTGGCAACCCGTGGCAAACAAGAGGCGATGGCGTTCAATCCAAACTATCGCAAAAAATCTGAAATGTTGCGCGGAATTATTTAAGGCATTTGGGGTCGCTGCCTGACGGGGTTAGTGAGCCCGTATGCGTCTTGGTATAGGTGCCGCACGCATCACCTGTCATGCTTCCCGTGGGGGTTGCAGTGACTGTGTAGGTTGAATTTGTCACGGCAAGCGTAATGTTGTAATTGGCGCCACCTGTCGCAGGTACCGCGCCAAACCTACTAGAAAAGGCGGCATTGACCGTACTGGTTGGAGTGTCTGAGTAGCGATTGTTTTCGGTGAAATAGCGTTCCAGCCACCCTTCGGCTTTGAGTACTTCAGCGCGTGCCTCGGCACGTTTGCCTCGGGCAACATAACTTTGGTATGAGGGAAACGCGATTGTCGAGAGCAGACCAAGTATGGCCACCACAATCATCACTTCGATCAAAGTGAAACCAGACTCATTAGCGGTTTTTTTCATACTGGCTCCGTGTTGGGCTGCTATTGGTTACGCAAAAGTTCGCGCCAAGTGAGACGCCCGTCATTGCATGCGCCGAATCGCTGTGTAGTAGCAATTCCACCACTGCCCAGCGCCGTCAGCGTACGGAACATGCACTGATTCTGGGGCTTTGGTGCCCAAGGCGGGTTACAAGCCTGAAGGTCGGGACACAGAACACATTGAGACGAGGCCGAGGGGTTGCAAACACAGTCCGGGGAACCAGCGGTACAGGCGGGGCTGATGATGCAGCCCGTGTCGCCCACGGCGCAGACATTGCCACTGGTATTGAAACAGTTTGGTGTGCCTGCGATACATGCCGATCCACTGGCTGGCGGGGTAGGGGCTTTGAAGACGCCACCCCTTGAATATTCAAATGCGTTCATCGTTGAACCACCAACCGCACCGTAACCAGTTACGAGTGCCACACCCGGGATAAGGTTTGAAATCGGGGTCCCGCTGATCGGGTTGATGGTCGCGTCATAAGACGTGGCGTCATAACGGCATCCGTCGGAAGTTGGCTCTGGCGCCAGTGATCGCACGTTTACACGGTATCCACCTTCTGGAATGGGATTGAAGATCACGTTTTCTGACGAGGCCGGCAAGTCCAGATACCAACCTTTTTGGGTCGGATAACTCACAGCGTTTTGCGAGAAGTAGCGATAGCCGCCAGAGGAGGTAGTTGTTTGCTGCACCAGATCGGTCTTGCCTGTTGTAATGGTGGTTGTTACACCGGGTTGATCGTAAATGCCGTAAATGGTTTGGCTGTAAGGCGCTGTCATTGGGTAGTCACCAGTTTCCAGTACTTTGCCGGTACCAAAAAACAGCTGGAATCCGCCTTGTGGGTGCGCGAATGGTACGATCGCTGTCGTGATGGGTTGCGCAACAGTGGTAGTGGTGACAGGTGGCCCTGCATTGGTAACCAAAGTGGTTGCCTGATAGGAAGGAACGCTGCCTGTTGTCGCAACACCCCAGTTTGCCGGGTTAGAGTCTGACACGTTGAATTTCCAGACATTGCCCTTCAGGTCGCCCGCATAGATTACGTCAATGATGCCGTCATTGTTGCTATCAACAGTGGTTGGAGCTGCCAAACCATTATTGGGTCCCAGTCCTGCAGCACCCACCACAATCTTCTTGTAATGTGTGCCTGCGGTCCAGGTTGTGGCGCTGGCGGTTGCAGGTCCGTCGGCAAACAGGATGAAAAGGGCCGCATTGCCGCTGGAACTGTTGTACCCGTTTCCATAGATGGCAGCCCATTTTCCGTTGGCCATGTAACCGGTCTGGGTAGGCTGCCCGTTCGAGCGGGCATTGGTACGACCGAGAATGTAGCCCATGTCTGCATCGGCAGTCTCAGTAAATTCCCACTTCACAACCGTTGCTGCGTCGGTATTTGACTCGGTCACAGACACTGGATTGGTGATATCAAGCGCAAACACCCCCTTTGCACCCCGACCAAAGGATCCGAAAAGATAAGTTTTCCACGTGGGTGTTGTGCCCGTCTTCATGTCTGCGGCCATGACGCTTCCGTCTGCATTCATGCG
>DAOQRI010000468.1:0-2891 GCA_035355475.1 Rhodoferax sp.
AATGCTGTTTGAATTGCTTGTTTGGTACCGGGAGCCGACCTCGGCCTTGCCAACCTGGATGTTGTACTCAACCTGTATCCAAAAATCACACTGCACGATGTCTTCACCGGCAAAGCCAAACTAGAGGAGGCCATCATTCGTGCGCCCGGTGGATTCTCGGTGTTGTTGGCTGGATCGGGAATGGTCGAATACTCGCGCTTGACACCCGAAGTGCGCGACGATTTCCTGCGCATCATGAGCGGGCTGGTCCCGCACTACGATGTCGTGCTGCTGGATACCGGCGCAGGCATTTCTGATGTCGTGCTGTTTGCTGTTTCTTTGGCGTCGGAGGTGTTGGTCGTCGCTACGCCGGAACCCACTTCGTTGACAGATGCCTATGCCACCATCAAGGTGCTGGTTGGGCAGCAGAAGCGCCAGAATATCCGCATGGTGATCAACCAGACAGCCCGCATTGGTGACGGCCGTGCCATCACCGTGCAGTTGCAGCAAGTTCTGGACAGATTTGTGCCAACGGAGCCTGGGCGCCCTATCAAACTGATCCACATGGGAGACATCCCTGCGGACCCCGCCGTTCGCCAAGCCATCATGCGACGCCAGTTGTTGATGCAGACAACGCCCAGTTGCCCTGCCGCCATGGCCATTTCCCAGCTTGCGCTCAAGTTGGAAGAGAATGTGATCTCGCGCAATCGGTGAGTGAGGGGCGTCAAGCGCTCACAATCCAGCCTTCCAATGGGTCCATGTCGGCGGGCAAGCCGTACAGATCGTCACCCTTGGCGAACCGCTGTTGACCCCAGGCAGCCTGTAGCAGGCACAAAACAGCATCGAGTGAATCACCCGTTGCATCGTCAACCAACACATCCCTTTGGGCATGGGTCAGCTTGAGTCGCAGTGCCAGACGGGTTTGTCCGGCTTCCAAACCGGTAATCAGGTCCTTACGGGCAATCAGGCGTTCGGGTGTTTGCCTGGCACGGTCATCACTTTTGTAACTACGCCGCCCCAGCAATTCGCGCGCCAGCAGGCCCGGATAGGCTTCCAGCGCGACCCGACTTTCAGCTTCCGCTATCGGGTCTGCTGGCCGACCAGGCAGGTATATTCCCGGCAAATTAATCGCAGCATCCAGCAACCTGGGAACCCCGGCATGCAGCATATAGGCCACCGGCGGATTCACCCATTTCATGGATGGGCTGGACCCCGCTAGTCTGTCCGTCGCGCGGTGGGCAAACTTTCCGCCCACTGGACGGGCATTGCAAAAACTGGCGAAAGCCGTGCGAATCTCTGGACGGCTCAAAGCGGCATAGTGTCGAATGCAGGCTTCCCATGACAAAGGCCAACCCATTGCACTAACCAACTCGCGGGGCAACCCGAACGGCATGTCAAAACCACAGGTCCATGCCCCATTTTGGGACAGCCACTCCGCAAACGATTCCAGGGAATTGAGGTATTCCAGCCTATCCAGCACCACCACTGCACCGCGCAAATGTCCCCAAGCCAGAACTATCGGCTTTCGCGATGTGGGGCTGCTGGAAAAATCACATCCGATGAGTCGAGTCATATCAAATCAGCCCAATGCAAGGGCCATGACGCCCGCACCAATACACGCCGCACCCAGAAAACGCAAGATGCGGTCGCCCTCACCCAGCAATTGCCCTCCTAGGAATGCCGCAAAAAGCATGGACACTTCGCGAGCCGGTGCAACATGGCTCAAAGGCGCTACTTGCATCGCATAGAGCACCAGTACATAGGAAATCGGGCTGATGACACCCACAATAACGGCGTATTTCCATTGACGTTGCCACAATGTGCGTGCTTCTACAGGATTTCGCGCCACCGCCGGAATCAAAAACGCCAAGCGCACAAAATTGCCGAAATAGTCCACCAATATGGGAGACATGAAGACCATTTTCACGGCGTACCCATCGATGACCGTGTAGCTGGCAATGAATACGCCGGTCAACAGTCCGTACATCACACCCTTTCGAATGCGCGTAGCCTGCTCTGCACTGTGCGCGTTGCGCACCATGGCTGGCCCTCCGGCCACCAGAAACACGCCGGCCACTACCGCGAGCACCCCTGCAAAGCCAAGGGCAGAAATGTGCTCCCCGAGAAAAACAATAGCCACCAGGGACGAAAGCAAAGGCCCCGAGCCCCGGGCCAACGGATAGACCACCGTCAGGTCTGCTTTGCGGTAGCCACGTAAAAGAATGACGAAATAGACGGTGTGCAAAATTCCGCTGGCGCCCACCAGACTCCATTGAATCACGCCCCAATCCGGAACCTGTTGCCACCCGAGCCACAGGCCCACGGGGGCCCACACCACCATCATGACCAACGAGCTGAAGCATGAAAAGCGTACATCGCCCCCCGCCTTCTTGGCGGCAACATTCCAGCAAGCGTGAATGAACCCGGCTAATACAACCAGCGCAAGTGCCGACGTCGGCATGTCTGGTGAGTCAGGCCCGTCCGATAATGGAGGCAGTCGCCATCAGTTCTTCCAGCAAAGCCAGCGACACCTTGCCTGAAACGGCATAAGGATCGAGCTCTGGTTTCTCCGCATATTTCAACAAGATGTTCGTGTTGATTTTGGACATATTAACCTGGCCCATGGTCCATCCACCAAAACGCCGCTCTGAGATTTCCTCATAGTGCAGCAGCACGACATCCTTGTGGCGAATATCTTTCTGAATATGACCGTAGAGTTCGCTCACGGCCATGCGCCCGCCTTCTATGGCCTGCAGGAAGATTCCCCCTCCGTAGCACAGGATGCCGGTTATCCCGCACGTGGGGTTGTATTGCCTTGATTTGGCGAGAATGGTTTCAATCGCCTCGGGGCTGGAATCAATTGCCCGACTGGCATACAACAGACGTAACAACATGGTTTCGCCTTTCTGGGG
>DAOQRI010000469.1:0-2884 GCA_035355475.1 Rhodoferax sp.
ATGGAGTCAAAATCCGGGTTCATGAAAGACACCCAAATATTATCGGCGTTCCACGAGATAGCTCCTGCAACGGAGCCCAGCGCCAGTGATACCGCACTGGTTGTGCCGGCGCTGGTGTTTGACGCCTGCCAGACCGGCGTGGTTCTGCGGGCGGTGCTATTTGTGGAGTTGTGCGCCTGCGTTGCCGTGGGGTTTGACGCACACGGCCTGATCGACTGGATGGTGCGGGTTGCATTTGTAACCGGTGGCGCTCTGCCTGCCGCGTTGGCCTGGCTGCTATTGGCCTGCATGACCAAGCGGGTATTGGCCCGGTTGCGACCGGCACTGCAATATGCCCTTGCGGTGATGCTGGGTGCAGTCGCGGGGCTGTATGGCTGCGCCATGATGGCGTGGGCGGGGCTGGTGATGTCACCGCCGTGGATTGCCAGTGCCAGTAGCGGGGCGCTGCTCTCGTCTCTGCTGGTGGCGGCATTGGTGTTGCGCAGCAAGGGGCAAATGCCGGCTCACACGTCGGCCCGCCTGACCGAGTTGCAGTCGCGCATCCGGCCACACTTTTTGTTCAACACCCTCAACAGTGCCATTGCTTTGGTGCGGGCCGAGCCAGCCAAAGCCGAGGCCCTGCTGGAGGATCTGAGTGATTTATTTCGGGAAGCTCTCAAAGACTCGGGCGAGCCCGTGACTTTGGCGGACGAAATCAACCTGGCCCAGCGCTACCTGGCGATTGAACAGGTTCGCTTTGGTGATCGGCTGCGTGTGCAGTGGAATCTGGACCCCTCGGCGGCCAGTGCCCGGCTGCCACCCTTGCTGCTGCAGCCCTTGGTGGAAAATGCAGTTCGCCATGGTGTGGAGCCCAGTCCGGACGGTGCCGATGTGCGAATTTCCACGCAGCGAAGGGGGGATGTGGTGGTGATCAAAGTGACCAATACCGTACCCAATGGCCAGGGCGTTGCCGGCCATGGCCTGGCGCTGCGCAATGTGCGCGAACGGCTGGCTCTGTTGCATGACGTTCAGTCCCAGTTTCGCAGCGGCCTCAAGGACGGGGTTCACCAGGTGCGCATCGAGGTGCCGCTATGACTGCGCACAATGCCCCTGCTACGGTGTTGCGCGTGATGGTGGTGGATGATGAAAGCCTGGCCCGATCCCGCATGCGAACCCTGTTGTCGGATTGCACGCAGCCAGCCGCGCAATGTGTGGCTGAAGCTGCCAATGCGCCGCAGGCGTTGGCCTTGGTGCAGCACCATGGTGTGGATGTGGCGCTGATCGATATCCATATGCCCGGCACCGATGGCCTGACTCTGGCGCGCGCTTTGCGGGCGATGGAGCCGCCGCCAGCGGTGGTTTTTGTGACCGCCCATGCGGAGCACGCAGTGGAAGCGTTTGACCTGGAAGCACTGGACTACCTGACCAAACCGGTACGATTGGAACGTCTGCAGCAGGCGCTACAAAAAGTAGAGCGCTCTATGCAGTATAGAAAAGGGCTGGAGGCCGATTTGGCACGTCTGGATGTGCTCATCATTCAGGAGCGTGGCCGAACCGAACGGGTGCCAGTGGCGCAGATTCTGTATTTCAAGGCCGAATTGAAGTACGTCACGGTGCGTACCGCAAACCGGAGCTACATATTGGATGGCTCGCTCAACGAGCTGGAAGAAAAATACGCGGCAGATTTTGTGCGTATCCACCGCAATGCGCTGATTTCCAGGCGCGCCGTTCGTTCACTGGAAAAGCACTTTGATGCCGAAGAGGGCGAAGGATGGGCCGTGAGGCTCAACGGCGTCGATGAGTTGCTGGCGGTTTCACGCCGTCAGCTCGCAGCCGTGCGCGAACTGGTTAAGACCTGATCAGCCCGTGTTGCGCAGCCCTGCGGCAATACCATTGATCGAGATATGGATGCCACGCTGCACACGTTCATCCGCCTTGCCTTCGCGGTAACGGCGCACCAGTTCCACCTGCAGATGGTGCAGGGGGTCGATGTAGGGGAAACGGTGGCGAATGGAGCGTTGCAGCGCCGCATTGTTGGCCAGTCGGTTCTTGTCGCCGGTGATGATGGCCAGCGCCTGGGCGGTGCGGTGCCATTCGGCTTCAATGGCGGCAAAAATCTTCTTGCGCAGACGTGCGTCGCTCACCAGTTCCGCATAGCGCGAAGCCAGGGCCAGATCGCTCTTGGCCATCACCATGTCCATGTTGGAGAGCAGCGTCTTGAAGAAGGGCCACTGCTTGACCATTTTTTGTAGCAAAGCCGTGCGCTCCTGTTGTTGCGCCGGCGTGCCGGTGGTGATGAAGGCCTGCACCGCCGAGCCAAAGCCGTACCAGCCCGGCAGTGTCAAGCGACACTGGCCCCAGCTGAATCCCCAGGGAATGGCACGCAGGTCTTCGATGCGCTGGCTGGCTTTGCGCGATGCCGGTCGCGAGCCGATGTTGAGCTCGGCAATCTCGCGGATGGGCGTGGAGCTGAAGAAATACTCGGTAAAGCCCGGGGTCTCATACACCAGTGCGCGGTAAGCCGCCATGCTGGCGGCAGACAACTCGGCCGCCGCGTCCAGGAACGCCTTGCTGGCCGATTTGGTGGGCTGTAAAAGCGTGGCCTCCAGCGTGGCTGCCACCAGGGTTTCCAGGTTGCGTCGGCCAATTTCGGGATTGGCGTATTTGGAGCCAATGACTTCACCCTGCTCGGTCAGGCGAATCTGGCCGCGCACGGTACCCGGGGGTTGTGCCAGGATGGCTTCGTAGCTAGGGCCGCCGCCGCGCCCCACAGTACCGCCACGGCCGTGGAACATCCTGAGTTTGATCGGGTGCGTTGCGGCCAACTCATCGAACAGTTCCACCAGAGCAATCTCGGCGCGGTACAGCTCCCAGTTGCTGGTGAAGATGCCGCCGTCCTTGTTGC
>DAOQRI010000470.1:0-2884 GCA_035355475.1 Rhodoferax sp.
TCGGGCGGTGCAGGTCTGGGCCTGACCATTGCCAAAATGCTGACCGATTTGATGGGTGGCGAAATGACCGTCAGCAGCACACCGGGGCAGGGCTCGGTGTTTCGCATCAAGCTCTTTCTGCCGGAGGTACATCCGGGCTCCGTGGTGGGCAAAGGCGCCGTACCGCCCGCATCCCGACGACAGCCGTGCGGGTATCTGGGCCCGCGGCGCAAGCTGCTGGTAGTGGACAACGAAGAACCCGACCGTGAATTGCTGCAACAACTGCTCGCACCCATCGGCTTTGAGTTGCGCACGGCTGCCAGTGGTCACGACTGTCTGGATTTGCTGGCCGCGGGTTACCGGCCGGATGTGATCCTGATGGACCTGGCCATGCCCGGCATTGATGGATGGGAAACCATCCGGCGCCTGCGTGCTGCCGGGCACCGCGACATACGCCTGGCGATCGTGTCGGCCAATGCCTTCGACAAGGGGCTGGAGAACGATGTGAACATCGCCCCTGAGGATTTCATCGTCAAGCCAGTGCGGCATAGCGAGTTGCTGGACTGGCTGGAGCGACGCCTCTCGCTCGTGTGGACCGATGCGTTAGTCCCTGACACCGCCGTTGCGGCAAGCCGCACACCCGCTGTTGCTCAATTGACTTGGCCTACACCCGCACGCGTGCAGGCGCTGGCCCAAGTGGTGAGTCTGGGCTACTTCCGCGGCGTGATGAACCAGCTGGACGACATCGAGGCCGTGCAGCCCGAGTGTGCCGGCTTTGTACAACACCTGCGTGCACTGGCCCGCCAGTTCCAATTTGAAGCCATGAGCCACTACCTGGCCCATGCGCCATCGATCCTCATTCATGAACCCGAAGCCCGCTGATATGCCCACCCTGCAGGCCTTGAATAAAACCCTGGACCGCGCGAACAGTGACGTGGTGCTGATCGTGGACGATGTGCCCGACAACCTGTCCGTGCTGCACGACGCGCTGGACGAATCCGGCTACACCGTGTTGGTGGCCAGCTCGGGCGAGGCGGCACTGCAGCGCACCGCGCAGGCATTGCCCGACATCGTGCTGCTGGACGCCGTGATGCCCGGCATTGATGGTTTTGAGGTGGCTCGTCGCATTAAGGCCAACGCCCTCACATCGCACATCCCCATCATCTTCATGACCGGCCTGACCGAGACCGAATACCTGGTGGCGGCGCTGGAGGCCGGGGCCATCGACTACGTCACCAAGCCCATCAAGCCCAAGGAGGTGCTGGCCCGCATGAATGTGCACTTGCAGGGCGCGCGCAATGCACGGCAGGAAGCCAAACAGGCCGGGCAGGCCCGCAACGCACTGGACGCGTTTGGCTATGCCAGCATTACCGTGCGCGCCAGTGACGGGCGGTTGATGTGGCAAACCGCGCTGGCGCGTGACCTGCTGCGCGAATACTTCGGCCCGTCCCACCTGCAGGGTGTGGCGCCCCAGCCCGTGGTGGACTGGCTGCGCCGCAACATCTCGCAGGCCGAGGCGCAGGCCCGCGCGCAGATTGAGCCGCCGCGCCTCAGCGTGGAAAAGGGCGCCAAGCGACTGAGCTTTCGTCTGCACCAGCGCACCGGCGACACCGACCACGATGGCCCTGGCAACGACGGAGGCGACTGGCTCATCATCATGCGCGAGGTGTCCGACACCGCCGTGATTGAAGCGATGAGCCTGTCATTCAGGCTCACCACGCGAGAGGCCGAGGTGCTGTACTGGGTGGTCAAGGGCAAGACCAACCGCGACATTGGCGAAATACTGGGCAGCAGCCCCGCCACCGCCAAGAAGCACCTGGAGCGTGTGTACGTGAAGCTGGGGGTGGAAACACGCACCGCAGCGGCCGGCATGGCGATGAGCCGAATCCGGCAGCTGCATCTGCAATTTGAAGGTTAAAAGCAATGATTTTTATGGTGTTTCAGGCCTCCAGCTCCCGTGGAATATGCGTAAACAGCTACTGAATTTGTAGCAAATCTATGCGACTCTGGAGATAGTCACGCTCCGCTGTGCCCCGGTGCAGGCGCATGGCAGTCTGGTAGCTGGCGGTTGCCGACGCTGCATCGCCGTGTTTTGCCTGCCAGTGTGCCAGCGCAGCCCAGTAAGGGGCGTAGGTCGCCACATCGTGTCGGTCTGCGATGGTGCGCAACACTTGCAGTGCCGCCCCAGGACCTTCCGATTCACCCACCGCTACGGCATGACCCACCTGCGCACCGAGTGTGGGGGCAATGTGCAACAACTGCCCATACAGCTGGGTAATTCCGGCCCAGGGCACGGCACCGGTGTACAGGCGCTGACAGTGCGCAGACTGGATGGCGGCTTCCAGCTGGAAGGGTCCAGGCTGGCGCAGTCCTGCAGCGTGCCAGAGAATCTGGTTGGCACGGTCGATACGTGTTTTGTCCCACAGAGTCATGTCCTGTTCGTGCAAGGGCACAAAACGAGTGGCTGAACCCGATAGGTTGATGTGACGTGCGGCCTTGCGGGCATCGCAAAACAGCATCAGCGCCAGCAGACCAGCGGGCTCAGCCTGCTGCGGCAACAGCGAGGCGGTCAGGTCTGCCAGGTAGATGGCCTCGTCGGCAAAGTCACCGTCCAGATCGTCATCCCACGCCAGGCCAAAAGCGGCGTAGATGGCCTCCAGCACAGCCTGCACCCGCTCAGGCAGGTCGTGCGCCTCGGGCTCTTCAAAGCGGATACCCGTCAGGCGGATCTTGGTTTTGGCTCGCACCAGACGTTGCGCCATGGCTGAGGGGCTTATCAAAAAAGCTGCGGCGATTTTGTCGGCCTCAATACCCAATACCGTCTGTAACATGAGGGCGGTACGAATTGATACGTCAATGGCCGGGTGCGCGCAGGCAAACAGCAGCTTCAGGCGCTCATCCGGGA
>DAOQRI010000471.1:0-2850 GCA_035355475.1 Rhodoferax sp.
GCCCTGTTCGCCATCGGGCACCAGTTGGAACACACAGCGCTCGGTCACATACAGCACGCGCTGGCCACGCTTGCATGCCTCCCGCCCGCTGAAGGTGCGATGCTCTACCGCCCGCACGAATTTGCGGGTGCAGCCTTCACCGCGAATGTGCAGGCGCCCACCCTGGAACTGCACGTCCAGCCCTCCGGCCGTGAAGGTGCCCACCATGACGACAGTCGGCGTTCTGGCTGATGTTGATAAAGCCACCTGCTCCAGCCAGGCGAGGCCCGAACTTGCTGACATTGAGGTTGCCCTGTGCGTCCGCCTGGGCCAGTCCGAGCACCGCGATATCCAACCCGCCGCCATCGTAAAAGTCGAACTGGTTGGGCTGGTCAATGATGGCTTGCGCATTCACCGCTGCGCCAAAACTCATGCCGCTGGCCGGAATGCCACCAATCACACCCGGCTCTGCGGTCAGCGTCAAAAGGTCAATGATGTTTTCTTCAGTTGCCACACTGGCTACGCCTTCGGGCATGCCAATACCGAGGTTGATTACGCTGTTGGGGCGCAGCTCCAGCGCGGCGCGCCGTGCAATCACCTTGCGCTCGCACAGTGGCATGACCGGCAGCGAGTTCTGTGGCACCCGAATTTCGCCGGAGTAGGCAGGGTTGTAGGGCTCCGAGAACGTCTGCATGTGGTGCGCAGGCTCGGTTGCAAGGACCACGGCGTCCACCAAGACGCCAGGCACTTTGACCATGCGCGGGTGTAAGGTACCGCGTTCGGCAATGCGTTCCACCTGGGCAATGACGATGCCGCCCGAATTGCGCGCCGCCATGGCGATGGCCAGCGCCTCCAGCGTCAGGGCTTCGCGCTCCATGGTCAGGTTGCCATCGGGGTCAGCGGTCGTGGCGCGGATCACGCCCACAGAAATTGGAAAGGCCTTGTAAAACAGGTATTCCTTGCCGTCAATTTCCATCAGCCGCACCAGGTCTTCCGTGGTGCAGGCGTTGATCTTGCCGCCGCCCCAGCGCGGGTCCACAAACGTGTCCAGGCCCACATGGGTGAGCGTGCCCGGCTTGCGCGCCGCAATGTCGCGAAAAAGATGGGCGATAACGCCTTGCGGCAGGTTGTAGGCTTCTATCAGGTTGTCAATGGCCAGTTTTTGCAGCGCAGGAACCAAGCCCCAATGACCTCCGACCACCCGCTTGACCATGCCCGCGTGGCCCAGGTGGTTGAGGCCGCGGAGTGCTCCGTCACCTTGTCCTGCGGCGTAGACCAGGGTCAGGTTGCGTGGTGAGCCGATGCCGGTTTCCTCCTGCAAAGCCATGAACCGTTTTTCCAATGCAACAGCAATGGTCTCGGCAAAGCCAATGCCGACAAATCCGCCGGTTGCCAGGGTGTCGCCATCGTGAATGAGTCGCACGGCCTCTGCGGCGCTGACAACCTTGTTGCGCTGCGCCCCGTGCTGGGCTGGATGGTTGAAGTGGGTGTGCATCAGGGACTCCGTTCTGGCCGGTCAAGTGCCTGATGCTAACGATTTGCGACTACGTAGTTTCCCTTGGTTGCGCAGGGCGTGAGGCGGCTGTCTCTTCCTCCGTTTCGAATGTGGCGCGCGGCCGGTCCGCATGCGAGACAGGGTAACTGTCGGCGGCATAGCCCGGCCCCTTCATGACCATCACGATCACGCAACCGATGGCCACCGTCACCACCATCGTCCAGTGAAACACCAACACCGCGCCGACAAAGTAATCGGCCATTTGCAGCCATCGGGCTTGCGCGGCATTGGCGTCTGCATCTGTCATTGCATGTACGGCGAGCAAGCCCAGCAACGGCAACACGGTACCCAGTAGCGCGATAAGGGGTAGCTTGCGCCAAAGTGCCCACTCCAGGCCGCTGGCAGCGCGTACGCTGTTGGGTATTTTCTGCAACCAATTCATGGGTTTGCCGTTTCTTGATGGTTAAAAGACCGCCCAGCCCTCGTGGAATATGCGCAAATAGCTACAAGTTTGATAGCACTTCCTGCAGTTTGGTGTGAATGCCGCCAAATCCGCCATTGCTCATGCACAGGATATGGTCACCGGGGCGCACGCGCTCGATCACCTGCGCAATGACCGTATCGACGTTGGGGGCGACCAGGGCCCGGTCGCCCATCGTGCGCAGCGCTTCGCCGGCATCCCAGTCCAGTCCGCCTGAGTGACAAAAGGCCAGGTCGGCTTCTTCCAGACTCCAGGGAAGCTGCGACTTCATGGCGCCAAGTTTCATGGTGTTGCTGCGAGGCTCGAACACGGCCAGGATGCGTGCGCCAGGCCCGACCTGGCGCCTGAGGCCATTGATGGTGGTGCGGATGGCCGTGGGGTGGTGGGCAAAGTCGTCGTAAATGGTAATAGGTGCGTTGGCCTCGCCGGGGACCAGAGGTCGGCTCCAGGCCACCCGTGCGCGCACTTCCATGCGGCGTTTGACATTCTCAAAGCTTGCCAATGCGCGGGCGGCCACGTCGGGTGCGACACCTGCATGTTGCGCGGCAGCAATGGCCGCCAATGCGTTCAACTGGTTGTGCACGCCACCGACCGCCCACTCCACGCGGCCAACGGTTTGACCTGCGTGCAGCACGTCAAAGGCATTGGGCTCTCCCACGGCGGTGAAGTCACTCACCGCGCTGCCAAACGTGCGCACTTCACTCCAGCAGCCCTGGTGCAATACACGGGTAAGGCTCTCTTCCAGGCCGTTAACAATAACGCGCCCCGTCGAGGGAATGGTGCGCACCAGGTGATGGAACTGACGCTCAATGGCGCCCAGATTGTCAAAGATGTCGGCGTGATCGAACTCCAGGTTGTTCAAAATCGCCGTGCGTGGGCGGTAGTGGACGAACTT
>DAOQRI010000472.1:0-2840 GCA_035355475.1 Rhodoferax sp.
TTTGCTCCAGCGCGCTGGCTTGTTGTTCGGTGCGGGCAGACAGGTCGTTGTTGCCTTGGGCGATTTCGGCGCTGGCCGTGGCTACGCCTTCGGAGCCCTGGCGCACATTGGACACCAGCTTCGCCAGGTTGGACTGCATGGCACTGAGCGAGTGCATCAGGTCTGCCACTTCATCCTTGCCATTGACTTGAATCGTATTGTTCAAGTTTCCATGGGCCACCTGTTCGGCCAAACCCACTGCAGCGGCCAGCGGCTGGGTAATCTGACGGCTGAGCCACACGCCACCCGCAAGACCAATGACGGCCACAATGGTCATCACGGTCAACGCCAACCATGTGCTGCGCTGGGCGTCCTTGGTGGCCGCCTCGGAGGTGGCGCTTTCGGCTTTGGATAGCCTGTCTTTCAGTTCTGCCATCAGGACGCCCGATTCACGGTCCTTGCCCCGCGCGGCCTTGTCACCGGCAGCAGCATCGAAGTCAGATGACTTGAATGCTTCATACGCTTTCTTGTACGCCTCTCCAACGACAGGAATAGCCTGGTTCAGCTTGCCCAGGGTTTCTTTCGCGGCGCTGTCCAAAGGCATCTTGTCGAGTTCCAGCAAGCCATCTGCCACCTCTTTCATCTCCTTCAGATGGGAAGTCCAGTACTTGTCCAGATCCTTGGGCTCCTTGCCCCGCAGCAGCACGTTCTTCCACTCCTGAATGGCGGTTGAAAATTTTGCGTCAATCTGGGCCACCTTCTTGTGTGCGGCCACTGTGGCCAGAACTTCGTGTTCGTAAACTTCCAGCGAGTGATTCAACTTGTAGATGCCGAACAAGGCACCCAGGAAGAGCAAGCCCAGGGCCAGCGCAAAAGACAGGGGAAGTTTCAGACTCAGCTTCATAGCGGCATCCTTTTCGAAATGATTCCAACGTCACCAGGTGAATGCGCACTCTACCTGCAATCGCAGGGCTTGTCTTGTCCTTGGCATCCGCACCATTTAGGGGCAAAAAAAAGCCTGCAACCGTGCTGGCTGCAGGCGACCATGGCGGGAGTTTCCCGGGCGCTATTTGATACCCAACATGGCATCTTTCAACGTGTGGTCAGCCGGCACGGGACCAAACCAGATCGACATGATGGCCTTGAAAAACTCGGGCTCCTTGAAAGGCTCGCCTTGCACTTTGCCTTTGGCTGTCACCACCATGCCGGTGCCGGGAATCCAGTCCAGCGTGATCACGTCGCCAGGGACGAGCACCTTGTTGACGGTGAAAATTTCACCCATGCGGATCAGACCTGGCACCAACTTGGACATTTCTGCCTTGGAATTATTGTCTTCCACACCCCGTGTGAGCAGCTTGCCAAACGGGCCGGCTTCAATTTCACGCAAGAAGGTCATGGTCAGACGCTTGGGGCCGGGTGCCGCGACCAGTTCTTCCATCGAACTGACTTTTTTGGTGGTGTAAAGGTCACCCACATACACCTTGAAGGGGCCTTTGTACCGGGTTCCTGCGCCGTTGAGCTGCAGCGAGACGCCACCGACCATGGCGGTGTCTTCCACCTTGACACCATGGATAACGGTAGTAGCGGCGCTGGCAGCCACGCTGAAAAAACCGGCCAGCGCAAAAGCAAAAATGTGTTTGATCACGTGCATGATGGTGTCATCCAATTAAAAGTGAACGGACGTTCGCATGTTGCGTCATTCTGCTCTGTTTCCCTCTTGGCGAACCTTAGGGTTTTTGCGGGTTACGCAAGAATTTCCCCCGGACGTCTCTGGACCACGCTTGGGCGCGGGTTTGATACACTGGCCTCATGTTCATTCACCGCTTATTCATCACGGGTTGTAGCGACCGGGGAGCCTGGCCCTGGCGGTTGCGCACCGTCATGCCCGGGCCCGTTGCACACGGGTTCTGCGCGATCAAGCGGCACGGACGCCCAATCCGATAACTTGCGCGCACCCAGTCTCCCCCGTTTTGACACCTGGGGAATCGGTATGAATGAAGGCACACCCCGCCATCAACCGGAGTGTGTCTGCAGCCCCAGCGGCTGCACTGCTTAAAGAGGTAAAACCCCGTGATTTCCGAACCCGAATTCCAAGCGCTGGCGACCCAGGGCTTCAACCGCATTCCGCTTATGGCGCAGGCCTTTGCTGACCTGGAAACGCCGCTGTCGCTGTACCTGAAGCTGGCCCACATGCCCGGCGAGTCTGGTGTGGTGGACATCGACACCGGGAAGAACAGCTTCCTGCTCGAATCGGTGGTGGGCGGCGAACGTTTTGGGCGCTACAGTTTCATTGGCCTGCCCGCGCGCACCCTGTTGCGCGCCAGCGGGTTCGGCGCAAATGCCCGCACCGAGGTGGTGACGGACGGCGTGGTGGTTGAGACCTCCACCGCCAACCCGCTGGACTTCATCGCCGGTTACCAGAAGCGCTTCAAAGTGGCCTTGCGCCCCGGGCTGCCGCGCTTCTGTGGCGGTCTGGCGGGCTATTTTGGGTACGACGCAGTGCGCTACATCGAGAAAAAGCTCGAAGCCAGTTGCCCACCCGACGAGCTGGGCTGCCCCGACATCCTGCTGCTGCAATGCGAAGAGCTCGCCGTCATTGACAACCTGTCGGGCAAGCTCTACCTGATCGTCTACGCCGACCCGGGCCAAAGCGAAGCCTACTCGCGTGCCAAGCGCCGCCTGCGGCAACTCAAGGACCGCCTGGCGCAGGCAGTGAACATTCCTGCGGTCAAGCCCACACCCGGTTACCCAGCGCAGCGCGATTTTGCCAAAGCGGATTACATCGCCGCCGTGGAGCGTGCCAAGGAGCTGATTGCCGGCGGCGACTTCATGCAGGTGCAGGTGGGCCAGCGCATCAAGAA
>DAOQRI010000473.1:0-2838 GCA_035355475.1 Rhodoferax sp.
GATCAGGTAACTCCCCCGCTGACGTACATCGTCCAGCAGTGGCCCCAGTGTTTTATCAATATGCGTCAGCTCGCCCACGTAGTCTGGCGACAACCATCCGGAGTCACGTCCCGCATCCTCCAGCCCGCTGATGTGCAGAAAGACGAAGCGTCGATTTTTTTGAGTGAAAAAGGCCCTCGCCCGGTCCACACCATCATCTCTGGCCAGCGCATGCTCATCCACCGAAGCGCTGACCAGGTAGCCCAGTTTGAGCTTGGCAAAAAAGTAGGCCGTTTGGTACCCGCGCTGTTTGGCAAAGTCCAATAATGTTTCGTGCTTCACCTGTGCCATGCCTGGCTTCCAGTCGTTGTCCTGCTTTCCACTTTGTGCAGGTTTCAGCCCTGTCATCAGGGCGGTGTGGGCGATGAGGGTCTGCGGCGGCGACACGCTGTGGCCCTGTAGCGTGTAGTGACCCGAACGCATCAGGCGATCCAGGTTGGGTGAAGCCTGCTTGCTCAAAGCGGCCGGGTGCAGGGCATCGATAGAAACGATCAACACGGTGTCGACCTCGCGGGCACCGGCGCAAGCACTGAAGAGCCAACAACAAACCAGGAGAAACGTCTTCATGTGAATCACACTTTTTGGTCGTTTTCGTGGTCGTGATCAGGCGCAAATACGCCACCACAAGAATCGCTAAACGGAACGCGGACGACCTGCAACGTGACGTGGTCAATATCAAACCGGTCATGCATCTGGCGCGTGGCTTCCTGCAAAAACGCATCATTCGCGCTGCCGTTTGGCATTACCAGTTGGGCGGTCAGCGCAATGTGCGAAGTACCCATGGCCCAGATGTGCAGGTCATGCACTGCGCTGACTCCCGGCAGGACTGCCAGGCAGCCGTGAACCGCGTGTGGGTCCACGCTGTCGGGCACACCGTCAAACAGCATGTGCAGCGATTGTTTGAACAGCCCCCAGGTTCCCAGCAGGATGACACCGGCAATTGCCAGACTGGTAACCGGGTCCAGCCAGGTCCAGCCCTTCCACAGGGTCAAACCACCCGCGACTACGACGCCTGCAGACACCAGCGCATCTGCGGCCATGTGCATGAAGGCACCGCGAATATTGAGGTCGCTGTCTCGTCCCCGCATGAAGAGCAAAGCCGTGGCGGTATTGATCACAATGCCAATGCCGGCCACCACCATGATGGTCACGCCCTGCTCTTGCACCAGCGCCTGCGGTGACAGCAAACGGCCAATTGCCTCCCATGCGAGACCCCCAATCGCAACCAGCAACAACAAGGCGTTGGCGAACGCTGCCAGGATGGTGGCCCGCTTCCAGCCATACGTGTGGCGCGCATTGGGGCGTAACTGAACGGCCCACGCACCGCCCCAGGCCAGCACCAGGCCCGCCACGTCACTCAGGTTGTGACCCGCATCGGCAAGCAGTGCCAATGAATTGACGCGCCAACCGTAAAACGCCTCGATGGCCACAAACAGCAAATTGAGAGCAATGCCAACGCCAAACGCCAGGTTGTAGCTACCAATGCCATGGTCGTGGGAATGGTGGCTTTGGGAATGGTGATCGTGGCTCATGTTCTGTGGTGCACAGGCGGTGCGAAGTGCAGAAGCCCATGTTACCCGGGCCAATTCAGCACGCGCATGCCTTGTTGCCAGGGTGGAAATTGCCGACTGCCGCAATTCGCCCAACGTCACTTTCATGCTGAGAAATGGCCATGAGCGTTGTGGAATAAACGCAACCAGCTATCAAACCCATAGCACTACTCACGCTCCATCTCCAAATAAACCTGGTTCGCCAACTGCGGAATCCACACCTCCGCGTGCTTGAGGTGCGCAAATGGCCTGCCGTCAAAGCTCTTCACTGCGGCGCCCAGGTCCACCCCGTCGTCCACCGCCTTTTTCATGTGCGCGCGCAGCGCCAACAGCAGGTCGCGCGTATGCGCCTGTGCCGTGGACAGGTTCGTCACGTTGCCATGGCCGGGCACGATAGTCTCGGGCTTGATCGCATCAATGACGGCAAATGATTCCAGCCAGTTGCGGGTGCTGCTGACCGGGTGCAGTCCCAGCACGCGGTCCACGTAAACCACATCACCCGCAAACAGCACGCTCTTTTGCGGCAACCACACCACCATGTCGCCGGGCGTGTGGCCGCCCTTGCGGTATTTCAGTTCCAAGACGGTGCCACCCAGTTCCAGACGGGTGTCCTGGTCTGCGACAAACCGGGTGGGCAACGTGGGCACGGTGCCGTCCAGCCGCTCCTTCAGGACCTTGAGGCCTTCCAGGTGCTCGCCGGAGCGGTTCTTCATGTCGGCTTGCGCGGCGGCATGGGCGATGGTTTCTATGCCCTGGGCTGAGAAGTAGCCATTGCCCAGCCAGCGGTGGTCCTGGTCGCCGGTGTTGATGACCCACTTGACGGGCTGGCTGGTCACCTTCCTGGCGGCCTCATGGATTTTGCGGGCGGACTGAAAGGTGGCCCCACTGTCAATCAGCACCGCCCCGGCGTCGGTCACCACCAGGCCGATGTTGGCGTTGAGCCCTTCGTTGTCATAGGTGCGCCCTTCGATCTCGCCGACAAAGGCGTACACGCCGTCCGTTACAGGCTTAAAGACCACATCAACCGCCCATGCGGGCACGGTGGTCAAAACAGCGGCGAGCGCAAGAGTCAATTTTGTGAGCAGACTGTTCATGGATAGACCCAGTTTCTGGGTATTAAATCGACACCTAGCCTTCATCAGTTATGCGTAGTTCGCTACTCTTTATATAGCAAATATCGGAGCGATTCGCGGGTCTTGGCCATGAAGCTACGAGCAGTGGGGAAGCTTAACAGCAACTGTTATGGGCG
>DAOQRI010000474.1:0-2834 GCA_035355475.1 Rhodoferax sp.
GTCCGACGCGTCTGCCGAGCGTTCTGCTGCCGGTTGCACCGTGCACCTTAACAAGGAACCGATCATTGAGTACATCAACAGCAACATCACCATGATGAAATGGATGATTGCCAATGGTTATTCCGATGCCCGCACATTGGCTCGCCGTATCGCGGCCCAAGAAGCCTGGCTGAAGGATCCCCAGTTGCTCAAGGGCGATGCCGATGCGGACTACGCTGCCGTGATTGAGATCGACCTGGCCGACATCCACGAACCTATCCTGGCCTGCCCCAACGATCCGGACGATGTGAAGACATTGGCCGAAGTGGCCGGCACTAAGATCGATGAAGTGTTTATCGGTAGCTGCATGACCAACATTGGCCACTTCCGTGCCGCATCCAAGTTGATGGAAGGCAAGCGCGACATCCCAGTCAAGCTGTGGATTGCGCCACCGACCAAGATGGACGCCAAGCAGTTGAGCGACGAAGGCCACTATGGCGTGCTGGGTGGAGCTGGTGCCCGCATGGAAATGCCGGGTTGCAGTTTGTGCATGGGCAACCAGGCGCAGGTGAAAGCCGGCGCTACCGTGTTCTCCACGTCGACTCGCAACTTCCCCAACCGTCTGGGCAAGGACAGCAATGTGTACTTGGGTTCTGCCGAGTTGGCCGCCATCTGCTCAAAGCTGGGCCGCATTCCGACCAAGGAGGAGTACCTTGCCGACATGGGTGTGCTCACGGCTGCCAGCGACAAGGTCTACCAGTACCTGAACTTTGACAAGATCAGCGATTACACCGAGTCTGCAGCGACCGTCAAGGCCTGATCCGTCATCTGACGCTGCGCGTCACTTGAAATGGGCCTCGCGGCGAAAGCTGCGGGGCCTTTTTTGTGCGGAATCGATAATCAGGGGCATGAGCTTCTTCTCGCAAATGCCTTTTTCGCTGCAAACCGTCCTGCTGCTGATCGCCAGCAATATTTTCATGACTGTGGCCTGGTACGGGCATCTGAAGAACATGGCCACAGCGCCCTGGTACTTGGCAGCGCTGGCCAGTTGGGGAATTGCATTGTTCGAATACCTGTTGCAGGTACCGGGAAACCGTATCGGATTTCAGCAGGCCGGTTTCACCGTCGCCCAGCTGAAAATCGTGCAGGAGGTCATCACACTCAGTGTGTTTATTCCATTCGCGGTGTTTTACTTGGATGAACCGTTCAAACTCGACTACCTTTGGGCAGGGATGTGCATGGTTGGCGCGGTGTACTTCATTTTCAGATCCGCTTAGGGGACTCGGGTAGGCACCAATCTGGCGCGGTTAAACTGCGTTGTCATGAAATTGACATATCAGTAGTCCGTTGGGAGAAGGAGTCGCCATGCTGTTTGGAAAGTTACTGCCGCGGGAAGGCAATTTTTTTGAAATGTTCAATGAGCATGCGGACAGGATAGTAGAAGCGGCTCATGCCTTCTCCAGACTGGTTGCCAATTATTCTGATCTGGATCTGCGCGCCAAGTACAACCAGGAAGTGGACGATGCCGAGCGGGCTGCAGACCGTGTAACGCACGAGTGCAATAAAGCCATTCACATCACGTTCATTACGCCCATTGATCGCGAGCAGATCCACTCGCTGATCAACACGATGGATGATGTGGCGGACCTGATTCAGGATTCTGCAGAAACCATGGCTTTGTACGATGTGCACCACATGACCGACGAGATAAGCCGACTCACCGATCTGAGCGTCAAGTGTTGTGAGCGATTGCGCGATGCGGTCAAGTTGTTGGGCAATATTGCAGAACCATCGACCGCAGAAGCAGCCTTGAAGACGTGTGAAGAAATCGACCGCTTGGAGTCCGACGCCGACCGTGTGATGCGCACCGCGATGAGCAAATTGTTCCGTGAGGAACCCGATGTACGCGAAGTCATCAAGTTAAAGGCTATCTATGAGCTGTTGGAAACCATAACTGACAAATGCGAAGACGTGGCCAATGTGATTGAGGGCATCGTCCTCGAAAACTCCTGAACTGTCCGGTCAGACGACGATGGAAACCGTACAAACGACCCTTTGGGTGGTAGTTCTGCTGGTGGTTCTGGCGCTGTTGTTCGACTTCATGAATGGTTTTCATGATGCTGCGAATTCCATTGCTACTGTTGTATCAACCGGTGTGCTCAAACCGGGTCAGGCGATTCTTTTTGCCGCATTTTTCAATGTCATCGCGATCCTGATATTTCAGCTTAGCGTGGCCGCGACGGTGGGTAAAGGGATTGTTCAGCCGGGAGTAGTTGATACCCATGTGGTGTTCGGTGCACTGGTAGGCGCTATCACGTGGAATGTGATCACCTGGTACTACGGCATACCCAGCAGTTCTTCCCATGCCTTGATCGGCGGAATTGTTGGAGCGGTCATTGCCAAAGCCGGTGCGGGTACCCTCATTTCAACTGGTATTCTGAAGACTGTCGTCTTCATTTTTGTATCACCCGTTCTGGGTTTTGTCCTCGGGTCATTGATGATGGTGGGGGTCGCGTGGGTCTTTCGCCGCACGCGGCCATCCAAGGTAGACAAATGGTTTCGCCGGTTGCAATTGGTATCTGCTGGCGCATACAGCCTGGGTCACGGGGGCAATGATGCACAAAAGACTATTGGCATTATCTGGATGCTCCTCATTGCAACGGGATATTCCGCTGCGGGCTCTACTTCTCCTCCAACGTGGGTGATTATTTGCTGTTATGCAGCTATCGGAATAGGCACGATGTTTGGTGGTTGGCGCATCGTCAAGACGATGGGTCAGAAGATTACCAAACTCAAGCCTGTAGGCGGGTTCTGCGCCGAAACGGGTGGTGCCATCACGCTGTTTCTGGCAACTG
>DAOQRI010000475.1:0-2823 GCA_035355475.1 Rhodoferax sp.
GTCGTACCTGCAAAAGCTGGCCCTGATCCTGCTCGCAGCCCACATCCTGGAGTTGCCAATTTCCTACCGTCATCTCTCGCAGTACCAAGGGCCGCTAATCGACAGTGTTGTGCTCTCGCTGTTATACGGACTGCTGCATTGGCTGCCCTTGTCAAGAGCCAGCAAGTCCGCTGCAAAGTACTGAAAATGCAGAGAAAGCACACTGTCAGCCGATGGCAACGGATCGGCATCGCATTCGTTCTGTACGGTTTCGCAGTGTTGTTAGGACTTGGTTCGGCTTGGTGGGTGCTGAAGAAAGCTCCGTGGATGGTCCAAAGCGTACAAGTAGGTGCATGGAAGACAAACTTGTTGGCAGGAAGCCCGGACGCAGACATCTATACCCGCGCCACCATTGCACTCAACGCGCTTCTGGCACTTGGCCGGGATGAAACCATGTATTTCGTTGCTGTGCAGGACGATGACGGTCGCCCGCTCCGCTCCCATTGCAGCTACCGCGTGGAAGGCGCCCCCCCCAAGGCGAAATGGTGGAGCATCACTGCGTATGCCGATGACATGTTTTTGTTTGATGCTCCCAACAAGCAATACAGCCTGAACGGAACGACTGCGCGCCTCGATGCCAACGGCCGTTTTGCCTTCACGACGGGAGTCCAGGAACAAGCTGGAACCCACTGGCTCCCGACGCCCGGTAACCGCGGCTTGGTCTTGACGCTGCGCCTGTACAACCCGGAACCTGACCTGCAGGCGGCACCTGCCTCACTAAACCCACCCACCATTCACGTTTTTGGGGGGTGCGCATGAAAGATTTTACGGATCAACACCGCCTTTGGTTTTACCGCGTACTTACGCTCGCTACGACAGTTGTTCTGGTGCACATTGCGGCAGTTTGGGCGGTACCCCGGGTCATCATGCAGATACTGATGCATGGCCCCATTGCGCAATCGATGAGCATGCAGAACCAGGCTGCGTTTCCTCCACCGGTAACCGCTCAGTCCCGCACCGTAGTGATGCCAAGCCCGGACCTGCTCTATTCGGTGTGCGTATTTGACGTAACCGCTGGGCCGGTTCGCATCACGGCCCAACCCAATCTCAAGTCATACTGGTCAATAGCTCTATATGCTGCCAACAGCGACAATTTCTTTGTCATCAATGATCAGAAGTCCGGCGACAAACCCGTAGACATCTGGCTCGTTTCCCCTAGCGGCAGTCCTGTAGAACGGCCTATCCCGACCGGTGCGCAGGTTGTGGTTGCACCCTCCAAGACAGGCTTCCTGCTCATGCGTGTCTTGACTGGCAACTATGAGTCAGAAAAAGCCGTCATTGAGCCAGCGCGCCGCACACTGGTCTGTAAACCAGCTTAGGAACCTTCATGCTTGCAAAACTCCTGCGCCGCACGATCTTCACGCAACTCGTTGCCGGCGCCTTTCTGGCATATTGGCTGCAAACCAAAGGCCTGCTTTCAACCCTGGAAGCTGGTGCATTAGTCTGTTCGATTCCGTTCCTGATCATGGCGGTGGTGGATATCTACAGCGCCACAGTTTCGCGTGGACCAGAGCCTTTTGGTCCATGGATCCGATCTCTGGTAGGCGAGTATCGGGCCGGTGTCATTATTTTTCTGTTCCGCCAACCCTGGACACTAAGGGCACCCGACGTAATGACCGCAACAGGCTTGCAAAAGCGCGTGCCTGTGGTGCTGGTGCACGGATACCTGTGCAACCACCGCATTTGGGATGATGCGGCGCAACAACTGCGTAACCAGGGGCATGATGTCTTTGCGGTCAATCTGGAACCCCTCTTCTGTTCCATCGACAAATATGCCGACCTGGTGGAGTCGGCGGTTCAGGCACTCATAAACCATAGCGGACAACAGCAGGTGGCGTTGGTTGGACATAGCATGGGCGGACTGGCCATCAGGGCTTGGCTGCGTGCCAACGGTACGCAACGTGCGGCATGCGTGCTCACCCTTGGTACCCCTCACGTTGGCACACAGGTTCCACAACACCTCAAGACCCAGAATGGCGTCCAGATGACCTGGAAAAGCGAGTGGCTTGACAGGCTCATCCGCTCCGAGTCCTTATCGACCCATCAACTCTTTCAGATCGCACTAACCCCACAAGACAACATCGTCTACCCACAACGGGCGCAAGTCCTGCCCCATGTGCCTGCCACGGTTTTCGAAGGTATTGGCCATTTGCAAATGTGTCTCGATCCCAAGGTGATTCAATGGCTTCTGGATCAGCTCGCGCAGGTGGGTGCCAAAGGCAACGCAGTCACTTGACTGCCCAGGTACCAACACCATGTCCTTCATCTCAGCATACTTAGGTCGCAGCGTCTCCCGGGTCATTACCAGCACCCGCGTACAAAGCATTCAGCGAGTCGCCCACTCAATCTACAGGCGCGGCCGGGCAAAAGCACCGACGGTGCATTACTTTCATGAACCCGACGACTCCTACAGCCAGCTATTGGTCCGTTGTCTGCCAGCGCTGCAATCGCGTTACGCTATTTCGATAGTTTCGCATCTGGTACCACCACCAGAAGCCGACGCTGCACCCGACCTGAACCGACTGAAAGCCTGGTCCCTGCGCGATACAGAACGCTTGAAATCGGCCCTTCCTGCCTGGTCTCTACAGGAAGAGCACAGTGACTTCGCACTACCGGCATCTGCGCCCGCGCTGGCTGAAGGCGCTGCGCTTCGCAGGCAGTTAGGGCACTACCAGGGCGGTACGTTGTACTTTGAAGGCGAGTGGTATTGGGGCGTGGACCGACTGCACTACCTGGAGGACCGCCTGGCGAGAGCAGGGCTGCGTGTTGCGTCTCGCAGCGAAA
>DAOQRI010000476.1:0-2805 GCA_035355475.1 Rhodoferax sp.
ATAAAAAGAAGGCCGTAGAAATAATTGACCGCCTGGCCGGAAGATCACGCCCAAAATCAGCACCCATTTCGAGTGAATCTGACTTCCTCACTAAGGAATACACGCAGCTCAAATTGGCGCGGCTCAATATCGACGCGCCGTTTCAACAGGTCATTGAGCAACGGATCGGCGAAATACACAAATCTCTGAACGCCGATGCTCCTTTGGCTGTCATCTTCTTATGTGGCAGCACGTTGGAGGGTTTGTTACTTGATGCAGCAACCAAGAATTCCCAACAATTCAATCAGGCGGTTTCTGCTCCGAAAGACAAGTCCAACAACACAAGACAATTTCATGAATGGTCACTTGACAGCTTGATCAATGTGGCTCATGAGGTTGGTTTGCTATCACTAGACATCAAGAAGCACAGCCACTCGCTCAAGGACTTCCGAAATTACATTCACCCCCGTCAACAGGCAGTCCAGCACTTCCGACCAGATTCCCATACTGCAAAGATCAGTTGGCAAGTGCTGCAGGCGGCCATCGCCAACTTAAGCGGCCAAAGATAACCGCACTCACTTGTTTATGCTGATACCTTACACCGCATCTAACTTCCCAGCAGGCTCACCTGCAAATCTGGTTGGCAGCAAGAACCTCTCCGTTACTTGGGCGGATATTGTTTGGTCGGCAGTAACTACGGGGAAGCCAGGAGCTTCCCACCTACTTGCTCACAGGTGGCACTCACTGGCTGATTTGGTTGTGCGCAGTCATACTATTTACGCGAACCTGAAGCAACGTGGCCACCATGTCGACAGATCCACACTCTACGATTCGCTCGACCCAACAGAGAAAGGTGCAACCTCATACTTTCTCGGAATGACAATGGCTAAGCTATTTTCCGAAAAGTTGTTCGATACTTCTTGGCTATTTCACGTGTCACATGCGTCATCCAATGGCACGGCAATTTCCTTCAAGCGAGGATCAAAGTCTCAACCAGATCTCATCGGTCAAAACAGCACTGGCGATTGGATAGTGATAGAGGCGAAGGGACGAACCAATTATCTGAACTCAAAGGCGCTGACCAAGGCCAAGGAACAGACGAAAATGATTCGGTCCATAAATGGTGTGCCACCGACCCTTCGAGTTGCTTTACAAGCGTATTTCGATTGCCGACTATCTGTTCGAATCGATGATCCAAGTGATTCAAAACCTGAGGCACTCGATATCAAGCTTGACATGAATGCTGCAATGGCGCGTTACTACGCGATTGCAAATGCCGTGACGACGAAAAACGGAACGCGGGAGACAATTGGAAATCAACAATACCTGACGCATTTTGATCCAGACTCAGGAATAACCATCGGTGTAGAAGTGCCGCTTTTAGAAAGCGTGTCGTCCGGCAAATATGAACAAGTCATTGCGAACAGAAGAAGACTGAGCTTGAGCGTTGTCGAGCTCGACGCCAACTTTGCCGTTTACGCAGATGGCCTTTTTGTCAGACTTGACAATCGCTGGTCAAATGATTTCATGACACTTGATCCAGAAGCACGAGGTAACTAGCTTCAAGGCCCCGAGTAGCAATCGCAATCATGCGCCGCCGCCACTTCCTCCCCATCCCCCTGTGTCTGCCGCTAGCCCGGCTGGCTTGGGCGCAGCCCACCACCCCCGAGCCTGAAGACGCGCCCCAACCGCCGCCGCACTACAACGTGTCGGCCGCGCAGCTGCAGGCGGGCGTGGCGCAGCGGTTCCCCATGCGCTTTCCGGTGCAGGGGCTGATGAATCTGGATGTGCAGGTGCCGCAGCTGCTGTTGCTGCCGGCGGTCAACCGCCTGGGCGCGGTGATGGACGTGGTGGCCGCAGGCCCGGCGCTGGAGCGCACGCACCAGGGCACGCTGGACGTGGAGTTTGCGCTGCGCTACGAGGCCACCGACCGCACGGTGCGCGCGCACCAGTTGCGCTTCAAGCGCCTGCTGTTCCCCACCCTGCAGCCCAGCGTGGTGGCGCTGCTCAACACCTATGGCCCGGCCCTGGCCCAGCAGACGCTGCTGGAGGTGGTGGTGCACACCCTGCGCCCGCAAGACCTGGCGCTGCCCGATGCGCTGGGCATGCAACCCGGCCGCATGACGGTGACGAATGAGGGGCTGACGATTGGCTTTGTGCCCAAATTGCGGCCGGACTAATCCTGAGGCTTGCTACTTATTTGATAGCTGCTTGCGCATATTTCACAGGGGCTACACCCCGTTTTCACGCTTAAATCCATCCTCCCGCTGCGCCCGCACCGCCAGCACAAACACCGTGTCGATTGCCACCACATAGCGGTACAGCGCCACATAGCCGCGCGTGGCACGGCCAATGACGAGTTCACGTTTGCCGTCTTTCACGGGCCGCCCGATCAGGGGGCTGTGGGTCAGGATCTGGATGGCGTCCAGTATTTCGCCAATGCGCTGAGGCGCAGAGCCAGCGTCGAACTGGGCGATGTGCTCGAAAAAACGGTCGAAATCGTCAAAGACTTCCGGGGCCAGCTCAATGCGGGTCATGCTCCGGGCTTGCGGGTGGGCTCGCCATTCGCCCGCGCGGCGAGGTAGGCTTTTGCGTCATCCCACGCCACGGTCTTCCCGCCAGCCTGAATGGCGGCCCAGCGCTGGTCGGCCACGGCATTGAAGGCGTTGTCCAGTTCCACCTGCTCCACGGTTTGGGAGATGGCATCCAGAATGAAAGCGTGGGCGGTTTTGCCAGCGCGCTGTGCGGCAGCGGCTACGCGGGCTTTGAGGTCGTCTTCAATGCGGATGGTGGTGGTGGACATGTGCGCTCCCCTGATGGATGGTA
>DAOQRI010000477.1:0-2804 GCA_035355475.1 Rhodoferax sp.
CGCCGAAGAACCAGTTGGCCACGTAGATGTGCTTGACCTTGCGCGTGCCGACGGTTCCGAAGAACACCACGGCAAATGCAACCCAAACCAACGTGATCAAGATGTCGATTGGCCACTCCAACTCTGCGTACTCTTTACTGGTGGTAAAACCCAAAGGTAGCGATACCGCAGCCGCAAGAATGACCAACTGCCAACCCCAGAAGGTAAAGGACGCCAACTTGTCGCTGAAAAGCCGAACATGACAGGTGCGCTGCACCACGTAATACACCGTAGCAAACAACGCACTTCCGCCAAACGCAAAAATCACTGCGTTGGTATGTAGCGGACGCAATCGCCCGTACGATAGCCATGGAATACCCAGATTGAGCTCCGGCCAGGCGAGCTGGGCGGCGATGATGACGCCAACCAGCATGCCAACCACCCCCCAAACCACCGTCATGATGGCGAACTGACGCACAACGGTATCGTTGTATACAGTCGCTTGTTGATTTGCAAATGCCATTTTTACCTCTTCTCTATTTAAACCTAGGCGCGATTTTTACTGTTTAGGCTGCCTAGAGGTTGACCCATGTCAAACTCTACCAAAAGTTCTTAAGATTCATTAAGAATCTTTCAGGATCCTTTCACCTTCAGCCTCGATATCCTCGAATTGTCCCCGGTGGATGGCCCACCAAAGGCCGCCCAATATAAAAAAAACCAACACAACCGACAGCGGGATCAGCAAATACAAAATATCCATCAGGGTTCCTTTTTTGATTTTTCGGGGCGTGCCAGCCGCAACGCATTCAGTACCACCAGCAATGAGCTCGACGCCATCCCCAGCCCCGCTAACCATGCGGGCAGCAAACCTGCAACTGCTAGCGGAACACAGGCTGCGTTGTACAGCAAAGCCCACCACAGATTTTGGCGCACGATACGCAAGGTTCGACGTGACAGTGCCACCGCTTGGACCACGCTCATTAACTGCTCACCCAAAATCACAAAATCAGCCTTTGCATGCGCAAGGGGCGCGCCTTGGCCGAAAGCGAACGATACGTTGGCTCCCGCAAGAACGGGGCCGTCATTCAGGCCATCTCCGACCATGGCCACCTGGCGACCTTGCGCCTGCAATCCACGGATGTATGTCAGTTTGTCATCTGGCGTACAGCCACCGCGAGCCTGAGTAATCCCCGCAAGCCCAGCAATTCTGGCAACTGAGTCGCTGCGATCACCCGACAAAATACTAACGGCGACGCCCAGTTGCTGTAGCGAGGCAACCGCTTCGGCAGCCTGCTCGCGAATATCTTCCTTCAGTTCAAAGCTTGCCAGCCATCCAGCCTCATCACTTAAGTGGACGACTGCACCCGACGTGGCTACCTGTTCAACATCGCAAAAGATCGCAGACCCCAATCGGAAGGTTCTGCTTTCCTCTGCACCACCTGACTGTATGGATGTCGCCACGCCGGCGACACCCTGCCCGGCATGTTCAGTCACGGCTTCGCAGTTCCACACCTGCGAAGCACCTGCATCACGGTGTGCCGCAGCCAACGTTCTGGACACGGGATGTAGCGAATGCCTGGCCAGTGCCGCAGCCATTGCTAAGGCCTCTGCAGGTACACAGCCTGGGCGGACTTGAACCAGGCCCAAAACCATGGCATCCCGGGTCAAAGTGCCGGTCTTGTCAAAGACCAGGGTATCAACCGAGGCAAGCACTTCCAATGCTTGCAGACGCCGTACCATAACCCCTGTGCGCGCCATTGCCCCTGCAGCCGCCAACATGGCCGCAGGAGTTGCCAAAGACAACGCGCAAGGACAGGTCACGATGAGCACTGCCACAGCCACAATCAGTGCGTGGCCCGGGTCCCGGCCCCACCACCACGCACAGGCCCCCGCCGCGGCCAGCAAAACACCAATCAGAAAGGGTTTGGCCAGACGGTCTGCCAGCATGGCACCCTGGGGCTTGGTGGCCGACGCACTTTCCATAAGGGCCACAATCTGCGCGAACCGCGTCGCTTCCCCAACCTGTTCTACCCGAATTTCAACGGTACTGCTCAAATTGTGACTACCGGACAAAACCTGCGAACCCACTGCACGCGGCAACGGTCTGGATTCACCCGTCAGGAGCGCCTCGTCCACTAGGGTTTCTCCGCGCAGCACGACTCCGTCCGCAGCGATGGTCTCCCCGGGTTGCACCCGTATGGCATCGCCCACCAACAATCGGCGCACAGCCACCCGTTCGTACACACCGTCGGTGCGCAATCGTTCCACACTATCAGGCAATCGGTTCATCAGCGCTTCCAGCGCACCGGCCGTTCTGTCTCGCAAACGCAGTTCCAGCCAGCGTCCTGTCAACAGAAAGAAGACAAACATCGTTAATGAATCGAAATAAACCTCATGCCCAAATACGCCACCAGGCTCGAAGGTTCCCGCTGTACTCATGGCAAAGGTGATGACCATACCCAGCGCCACTGGCAAATCCATACTGACGCGCAGTTGAACAATGTCTCGCAATGCGTTGCGAAAGAATGGACCGCACGAAAAGAAGATGACCGGCAAAGTCAGGACCCAGGAAGCCCACCGCAACAATTGCTCCATCTCAGCGGTCAAATCCCCCGGGTGAGCCACATAAGCGGGATAGGCATACATCATGACCTGCATCATGCAAAGACCAGCAACCAACCAACGCCAAAGTGCCTGGCGCGTCTCCAGCTTGCGACGTTCGCTCGCGAATGCATCATTGGCCGGTACCGCCCGGTATCCGCTGGCGCGCACCGCCTGCATCCAAACCGAAGGCTTTACCTCGTTGGCAGACCAAATGATCTTGG
>DAOQRI010000478.1:0-2802 GCA_035355475.1 Rhodoferax sp.
CGTCCGACGCCACGACGACGCTGATCGTGCCCAGCAACATGACCGAAGTGGCCGCGCTCATCGGCTCTGCCATGAAAATGGCAATGCCCTCCAAATAGCCGCGAAACACGCTGTAACAACTTTCCACTTGCAGGTAATTTCCACAGGAGTACATTCGTGCCCGAGTAGCGATACTCAGCTTACGTTTCTTTTCTTGATGAGGTCCACAACGGGTTAACCCAGCTTCGCGCTGGGTTTCTTTTTTGCACCCGGAACACAAGCGTTGTATATTTGGCTTAGGCGGTTGCCTGGCGCGAAAGCGTCCCCTGTACTCAGGGACTAACCCGGACCTGTGTGCCGGGTTTCTCATATTTGGACAAAAAAAAATGCGCCCTAAGGCGCATTTTTTATATCACTGGCGGAACAGGCGGGATTCGAACCCGCGGAGGGTTTTACCCCTCGCACGCTTTCCAGGCGTGTGACTTAAACCGCTCATCCACCGTTCCAGAGCCTCTGATTTTAACCTGCCTTTGGGCTGGATTCGAAGTCTGGGGGTGACAAATATTGAAAAACGGTTCAATTTCACGACGCTGTACGAGACATCGCGTCACGTCCAGTGTTTCAAACTGGCCGCAACGAACATGTGTCAGCTATCGGTCGGTAATTTTTTGGCCATTGCCTGATCGACTGCAGAACTTACGACGCTGTCGACCTCCAACAGCCACTGGCTGTTTGCCTTGCGCAACTCTTCTTCAACGACGGCGTGCAGTGCGGTGCGCAATTGCTGCTCCAGGCGAGGCTTCAGCGTTTCAAGCACCTGGCGGACCAGGGCTTCGCGGTCAATCCAAGGGTCTTGGGCTACGGCCCCAGGGCGCACCACTTCGGTCAGGGTCGGAACGAATCGGGGAATGGGTTTTGTGTTCTGCATCAATCCGTACGCTTCAAAGCCAAATCGTGGCGGGTAATGGTGTAACCCTTTTCGCTGTAAAACTTCCAACGCTTGCGGGCAACCTCACGGTCGGCTCCATCCGTGCTCACTACTTCAATCAACCGATTGAACGCGGCAAAGCCACCGGGAACCGACTGTCCCAAGTTGACCAACACGTCTCTCGACTTGCCTGCTTGCTCCAGCTGGGTCGTCAGCAACACGCTCGATCGTTCACGTACCGATGTGTCGGCTGCGGCTGTGCAGTGGGAGACGAAATCAGCCGGTGAAACGGCCCACAAGTCTGCATCCAACTGGGCGATGGTGGCTTCATCCCCCAGCACCTGAACCGTGGCCCCGCTGCCGGCTGCCTTGCGCAGGAGGCGGCATGCGTAGGCCAGTTTGTCAGGCGCTCCAAAGTGGAAAGCAATTTCGGTCACGTATTGCGTGCCTGGCCCAGCAAGTATTCAACGAGCAAGCCGACCGGACGTCCGGTTGCGCCTTTGGCTGCGCCACTCTTCCAGGCCGTACCGGCAATGTCCAGGTGTGCCCAGGGAAATTTCTCAGCAAACCGCTGCAGAAATTTGGCCGCGGTTATCGAGCCCCCTGCCCGACCGCCCACGTTGGCCACATCGGCAAAGCTGGTTTTCAAACCCTCTGCATAGTCTTCGTCCAGTGGCATTCTCCAGCACAAGTCTTGTGCGGCATCGCCAGCGGCAAACAAGGCGTTGGCCAGCGCGTCTTGAGTGGAGAAAAGGCCGCTGCGCACGCCACCGAGCGCAATCACACAAGCGCCTGTCAGGGTGGCAATATCCACCACAGCGGTTGGTTTGAAACGCTCGGCATAGGTCAAGGCGTCGCACAGAACCAGTCGGCCTTCGGCATCGGTATTGAGAATTTCGATGGTTTGACCGCTCATGCTGGTCACCACATCTCCGGGCTTGACGGCCTGGCCATTGATCAGGTTTTCACACGCCGCGATGAGGCCCACAACGTTAATGGCCGGTTTCAGGGCAGCCAACGCGCGGAAGGTGCCCAGCACGCTCGCAGCACCCGACATGTCAAACTTCATTTCATCCATTTCAGGCGCAGGCTTGATCGAGATGCCACCGCAGTCAAATGTGATGCCCTTGCCCACCAGCACCGTAGGCGCCTGTGTCTTGGCCGCACCGTTGTATTGCAAAACGATGAACCGCAACGGCTCGTCAGAGCCTTGGGCGACGGCCATGAAAGAGCCCATGCCCAGTTTGGCAACCTCTTTGGGGCCAAGGACCTCGCAGCTGATTTTGGGCAGCTTGGCCAACTCCTGCGCTGCCTTACCCAGCAGGGTGGGGGTTGCGTGATTGGCGGGCCGGTTGGCCCACTCTTTTGCCAGCTCGGCACCGGCGACGATACCGACCGCGCGGTCAAACGATGCCTGAACCTCAGCAGCGTTGGTGGTTGCAACCACCGCTTTGCTCAGACTACGCCCCTCGGGCTTGGATTTCGTATGGGTGTACACGTAAGTGGTGTCCGCCACAGCGGTGACGACGGCGCGCACCGCTTCTTCGCGCGCTGGAGCGGCAAAGCACACCAGCAGCTTCTTCAAAGACGCCGTTTTGACGGATGCCACTGCAGCAACGACGGCCGTGCGCACATCGCGGGCGGACCCGCTACCCATGCCGACCAGCACCACGCGGGCTGCATTGGCCTGAACCGGGCGGTACAGCGGAAGCAACTTGCCAGGCTTGGTTTCCAGGTCCGATGATTTGATGGCCTGGGCCACCAAAACCGATAGATCGTCTTTGCCAGCCTTGAAATCCTGCGGCACCAGCACAATCAGGGCGTCACATTTCTCGGTAGAGGCCCCGACCAGGCCCATGGGTTTGAGTTCAAAGTTCATAATTCAGGTTTTCCTT
>DAOQRI010000479.1:0-2802 GCA_035355475.1 Rhodoferax sp.
TGCAGCCAATCACGTTGGTGTGCAGCAGGCGCCCGGGCAGGCCCTGCACCCAGGGTGCCAGGCCCTTGAACATGTCCTGGCTCAGCCGGGTGCGGAACAGGATTTCGCCCATCCACACGAATAGGGGCAGGGCGGTCAGCGTCCAGCTGCTGCTGGAGCCCCAGACCGTGACGGCCATGGCGTCGCCCGCGGGGCGTGAAGAAAACAGCGTGACGGCCATCCAGGCCACACCCGTGAGTGTGAGGCCCACCCAGACGCCGCTACCCAGGATCAGGAAAAGAGCAATCAACAGGCCGGCGGTGATGGCGAGATCATTCATGAAAGTTGCCAATTCCTGTTATTCGTTGCGCAGCGGCTCATCGCTGCTGTGCGCTTCGCGCTGGCCGCGCAGTTCCAGAACCAATTCATCGAGAAAGGCGATCGCCAGGATGACAGTGCCCACCGCCATGCCGATCTGCGGAATCCATAGCGGGGTGGCGTCGCTGCCGGTGGAAATATCGTTGAACATGCGCGACTGCCACGACAGTTTGCAGCTGTAGAAGGCAAACATGCCGGAGAGTGCCGTGGCAAAGACCAGCGCCCACACCTCCATGCCCTTCTTCCAGCGGCCCGACAGGGCGGAGAGGATCAGCGTCACACGGATGTGCTCGCCGCGCTTCAAGGTGTGCGCCAGCGCCAGGAAGCCGCTGGCTGCCATCAGGTAGCCAGCGTAGGCATCGGTACCTGGCACATAGAAGTTGAACTGCCGCCCACAGACGGACAGCAACACCATGACCAAAAGGCCCACCATGAACAGTGCGGCAACTGCTGCCGCGCCGTCATACAGGGCGTTGAGAACCTTGCGCATCGCCGCTACCCAATGCTTGCTTAGGGCTTGCTGAAGGCGTCAACCACGGCCTTGCCCTCTGCGCCAGACTTGTCCAGCCACTCCTTGAGCATGGTGTCGCCCACCTTCTTCATGTCGGCCTTGAGCTGTGCGGAAGGCACCACGATGTTCATGCCATTGACCTTGAGCTTTTCGATGGATTCCACATTGACGCGCTTGCTGGCGGCCAGGCCACGGGCTTCAGCGTCGGCAGCAGCCTTGAGCACGGCGGCCTGCGTGGGCTTGTCGAGTGCATCGAACGCTGCCTTGTTGACGATGACCGCGTTCTTGGGCAACCAGGCCTGCATGTCGTAGTAGTACTTCAGGTTCTCATACAGCTTGCTGTCCACGCCCGATGCGCCGGATGTCATGGTGGCTTCGACCACACCGGTGGCAAAGGCCTGCGACAGTTCTGCGGCCTGCACGGTGACGGGCTGCGCGCCCACCAGTTCGGCAATGCGGCTGGTGGCCGGGCTGTAGGCGCGCCACTTGATGCCTTTCAGATCGGCCGCAGACGCCAGCGGCTTCTTGCTGTAAATGCCTTGCGGTGGCCAGGCCACGGCGTACAGCAGGTTCATGCCCTGCTCGGCCAGTTTTTTCTCCAGCGCAGGCTTTTGCGCTTTGTAGAGTTTGTTGGATTCGTCATAGCTGTCGGCCAGGAAGGGCAGGCCATCGGTACCAAAAATCTGCCATTCGTTCTGGAAGTTCACCAGCAAGATTTCCCCGGCCTGGGCTTGCCCGCCCTGCACGGCGCGTTTGATCTCGGGCGCCTTGAACAGGGCCGCGTTGGCGTGCACGGTGATTTTGAGCTTGCCGCCGCTGGCCTTGTCCACGTCGTTGGCAAATTGCTGCAGGTTCTCGGTTTGGAAGTTGGTGGCCGGGTAGGCGGCGGCCAGGTCCCACTTGGTCTGGGCAAAGGCAGCGCTGCTGGCCAGGCTCAGGGTCAATGCGGCGGCGGTGGCGGTCAGGGCAAACAGGCGACGTTTCATAAGAACTCCGGTTGGGTAGATGAATGGCTTGGCAGACCGTTGAATGTAAATCGCAAAGACGCTGAGCATCTCGGTGTTTTCCCTAAATGTCAACAAAGTGTTGATAAATTGTCAACGTGCTGCCTACAATCCGCTCATGCAACAAAGATGCCAACCACGGAGCTGACCATGGCCAGAAAACCCGCTGCTGACCCTGTTCCCCAAGCTGTGCCGCCGTCGGCGCCCATCGTGTCGTCGGCGCACCTGGTGTCGCCACGCAGCGCGGAGATGAGCGAGTTCGAGTTTGGCCTGATCGTGGCGGGCAACGCCTTTCATCGGTGGATCATCCACTGCATGAGTGCGGCGGGCCTCAAGGACCTGATGCCGCTGGACGTGCTGGTGCTGCACCATGTGACGCACCGCGCACGCAACAAGCGCCTGGCGGACATCTGCTTCATCATGAATGTGGAAGACACCCACCTCATCAACTACTCGCTCAAGAAATTGCAGAACCTGGGCGTGGTGGCGTCCAGCAAAAATGGCAAGGACGTGACCTACGCCAGCACCGAAACGGGGCGCGACTACGTGGCCCGATACCGCGAAATCCGCGAGTCGTGCCTGATCGATGCGCTCAACGCCGATGACGGGCTGAACCGCGACATCGGCGAACTGGCGCGATTGCTGCGCTTGCTCTCCGGCATCTATGACCAGGCGGCACGTTCCGCAGCATCACTATGACAACACTGCGCTGGCAATTCTGGATCGACCGTGGCGGCACATTTACCGACGTGGTGGGCAAGCGCCCCAACGCGGATGGCTCCAGCACGCTGATCACGCACAAGCTGCTCAGCGAGAACCCGGAGCAGTACCGCGATGCCGCCGTGGCCGGCATCCGTCATTTGTTGGGTCTCAAGGCGGGTGAGCCGGTCACGCCAGAGCAAGTGGAGTGCGTGAAGATGGGCACCACCG
>DAOQRI010000480.1:0-2799 GCA_035355475.1 Rhodoferax sp.
TCAAGCAACGAAAATCCAGTGCGTCTCACCGCGTATGCCGGTTGCACCGCAGCACCTTCTTCAACCTCAAGTTCACGCGGGGCTGCTGTTCCCCAATCCCCCGGCTGCGGCAATTGATATCCAACCCGTAATTCCGGCATCGCCGCACTCACACTTCTCGCTGAGTTATGCGGACACACTTCCTGACACACATCGCACCCAAACAACCAGTCGCCCATTGCGCCATGCAGTTCCGGCTTCACTTCACTCCGATGCTCAATCGTCAAATACGAAATGCAACGCCGCGCGTCCAACCGGTGCGGGGCCACGATAGCCTGCGTAGGGCACACATCGATGCAGGCAGTACAACTGCCACAGTGACCTTGCACGGGCTCGCTCTTGGGCAGCGCCACATCGACATAGATTTCGCCCAAAAAAAACAGTGACCCCGCCTCGCGGTTGAGCAGCAGCGTGTGCTTGCCGCGCCAGCCCTGCCCGCTGCGTGCCGCCAGTTCGACTTCCAGCACGGGGGCCGAATCGGTGAACACGCGGTGGCCAAAGGGGCCGATCAGCGCCGCAATGCGCTCACTCAGCTGCTGCAGCCTGTTGCGCAGCACCTTGTGGTAGTCCCGCCCCCGGGCGTAAAGCGACACGATGCCCTCGCTGGGGTTGCCGAGTCGCTGCAACTCCACAGCCTGCCATCCATCCGCCGTCTCGCGGGGCAGGTAGTCCATGCGTGCGGTGATGACACTCAGCGTGCCAGGCACCAGCTCGGCCGGACGTGCGCGCTTGAGGCCGTGGTGGGCCATGTACGCCATGTCACCGTGAAATCCCTGTTGCAACCAGGCCAGCAAACCTGCCTCTGCCGACGATAAATCCACACTGGCTACGCCAATTTGGGAGAATCCCAGTTCCCGGGCTATTGCCTGTATTTGAGAAACCACCTGGTTGCTATCGATTTGAGTGCTGTTGATTGTCACGAGCCCATTGTAAAAACCCTTGTCTGGCGCGATGAGGCGGCCACTCAGGCGTTTGCGGCCACACTGGCGCGGCGCGCCGACATAGGCCATGCCTTTATTGCCCTGCATGGCGAATTGGGTGCCGGCAAGACCACGCTGGTGCGCCACCTGCTGCACGCACTGGGCGTCCAGGGCCGCATCAAAAGCCCCACCTACGCGGTGGTGGAACCCTATGAATTGCCCGGCCTGGATGTGTGGCACTTTGACTTCTATCGTTTTGCCGACCCGCGCGAATGGGAGGATGCAGGTTTTCGCGACATCTTTGCGAGCAAGGGGCTGAAACTGGCCGAATGGCCCGAGAAAGCGGGGGCCATGCTGCCCACGCCCGATCTGGACATTGCCTTGCAAACCACCAGCGAATCCGAGCGCACAGTGACCTTGACCGCGCGCACTGCGGTGGGCCGTGCGCTGCTGGTGGACGCTCCAACCGGGACCACCGTCCGGTGAAGCGCCGCACCCTGCTCCAGGCTGGTAGCGTCGTGTTGACGCTGGGTGCGCTGGACCTGGCGCACGGCGCAACCATTCTGACGGTACGCGTGTGGCCTGCGCCAGAGTACTCGCGGGTCACCATTGAGTCTGACGGCGCACTGAATGCCAAACACCAGTTTGTGCCCATGCCGCCGCGGCTTGCGGTGGATATTGAAGGCATCACCCTGAACCCGGCATTGAAAGAGCTGGTCGCCAAGGTGCGCGCCGACGACCCCAACATTGCCGGCATTCGGGTGGGCCAGTTTTCGCCCACCACCGTGCGCCTGGTGCTGGACCTGAAACAGCCTATCCGACCCCAGGTGTTTGCGCTGACACCGGTGGCAGCCTACAAGCACCGGCTGGTGCTGGACCTGTACCCCGAGAAAGAGGCTGACCCGCTGGCCGCCCTGATTGCCCAGCGCCTGCAGGATGGGGCCCCAACAAACACCACCGCAACGGCTGCTGCCCCCGCTCGACCTGCTTCCGACCCGCTGGACGATCTGATTGCCCAGCACACGCAAAAGCCCCCGTCGGTCGGTACGGCGAGTGGCCCACAAGATGCTACGAAATCGATAGCTGGATATGTAGATTCTACGAGGGCTACAGGCCAATTTGACACTAACAAATCGGCAGGGTCCGATGCCACAGTGCCTGGTGCCACCGACCGCATGATCATCGTCGCGCTGGACCCTGGCCACGGTGGGGAAGACCCGGGAGCGATTGGCCCGGGTGGCACCCGCGAAAAGGATGTGGTGTTACGGCTGGCCCACCTGCTGCGTGAGCGCATCAATGCCACCACCGTAAATGGCAACAGCCTGCGCGCCTATCTGACGCGGGATGCAGACTTTTTTGTGCCGCTGCAGGTACGGGTGCAAAAAGCCCGCCGCGTGCAAGCGGACCTGTTTGTCAGCCTGCATGCCGACGCTTTCTTCACGCCCGACCCTCAGGGCGCTAGCGTGTTCGCCCTGAGCCAGGGCGGCGCTTCCAGCAGCGCGGCGCGATGGATGGCTGCCAAGGAAAACAAGGCCGATTTGATCGGCGGTCTGAACGTGAAAGCCAAGGACGCTACCGTGCAACGTGCCTTGCTGGACATGAGCACCACCGCCCAGATCAACGACAGCCTCAAACTAGGCGGCACCCTGCTGGGCGAAATCCGGCGGGTTGGCAAGCTGCACAAGCCGCACGTCGAGCAGGCATCGTTTGCGGTATTGAAAGCACCCGATATTCCCAGCGTGCTGGTGGAGGCGGCCTTTATCAGCAACCCCCGGGAAGAAGCCAAGCTCAACAGCGAAGAATTTCTGACCCAACTGGCCGATGCGCTGATGCGCGGCAT
>DAOQRI010000481.1:0-2795 GCA_035355475.1 Rhodoferax sp.
TAGCCTTATGGCATATAGAAAGCCTGCTATCAAATCGGTAGCGGGCTTTTTTGTTTCTAGCTTCAAAATTCCTTGCGTTGCCGTTGCGTTGCCTTTAGTGTTGCGATTTGAAATCGTAGTGCCACGCGCTATCAGCCTGAGCAAGCAAAAACAGAGGAGCAGCAACAATGGATTCGAAGAGAAGGGCGTGGGAATTTCCTGCTGGTGCAAGTGTTCCGCGTGCCAATCAAGACACATGGCGAATATGGTCAAAGATGCCATTGGCCACAATTGAAAAAATCGTTGCTTTGCACTGCGGACTTGACCCAGACAGAGTGTCCAGCGTGGATCTAATTTTTGGTGCGCGGCCAGGCATGTCGAGCGCTGAACTTGTCTTCAACCAATACGTTAATTTGGCTTGTGCACACATCGCCAATGGAACACTAGAGTGCCTGGAGCGCAACAACGACAAGATTCAGAAGAGCATAGTGAGTTTGCCAGTCTATGCAGCGTGGGTAGATGCAATCGGTGATGAGGTTCCTAAGCAGTTTCCCCGTGTGAACGTGTTGTCGGTAGCGTTGCCAGAAGCAAGTTCAGGTGGGACACGGTACAAATGGCCTTGGGGGTCGCACGAGACCAAGCTGCTTCGACTGTTGGAGCAAGCAGCCACATTTTGGAAGCCGGTATCTGAGGGAGGTAACTACGATCCAACGGATCCCGATACTGCGCCGACGAATGAATTTATGCATGAATGGCTTCAGCGGCATGGTGCGTCTATCAAGGGCAGTCATGTAATGGCAACTATGCTCCGGGCTGACACGATGCCAAGCGGGAGACGCCCTGTAAAGAAAAAGGGGTGATTCCAATGACCCTATTTGGGTACTTTTGAACGTCAGTGCGGCTGATTGGTGTAAGTCTATTCCTTGGTCGCCATGCGGCCCATGATTCAGTGGTGTTCAACAACATCACCAGAATAAGTCATGGACCTCACTCGCAAGTCTCTGCCGATAGACGGTTTCATCAGGGAAGATGAACTGCTTGAATTTCTTGCTATCTCTGCGGCTACTCTGCGGCGCATGGTAGACGATGAAGTATTCCCACCGCCAGTACCACTTTACAAGCGTGCTGTGGGGTGGGCTGTTGCTGACGTTCGAAAGTGGTTCGATAGCAAAAAAACAGGATGGGAGCCATCATGAAGAGAAGTGAGCTCTATCGGGCTGTATGGGCCGATCCCGTATTTCATGTTGCGAAGGCACTCGGTATGTCAGATCGCGGGCTCACTGACGTTTGTAAGCGCTTGGATGTACCGACGCCACCGCGGGGGTACTGGCGCAAGGTGCAGACAGGCCAGAAACCTCCAGCAGCACCCTTGCCACTGTCAGACACTGATCCAGACGTTCTACAGGGGATTGAAGGCAATGTGATCGAAAGCGTGTTGACACCACCTTCGGTCGATCCAGTTGTGCCGACTGCGGCGGTCAGCTTGTTCGAGGCGGAACTGGAACTGCTTAACAGCATTGGGGCGGCGCTTGTTGCCGTGGGCAAAGTGAAGTCAGCAATGGGGCCAGAGGTGCGCGCTATAGCCCGAAGGTGGCTCTCCCAGGCTGCAAACGGTCTCTAGCGCCGTGGTCCGCGGGCATGGTCTGACCTTTGCGATGACGAGCAAAAGCTATTGGCGGGAAGGTTGTGCCGATTGGGGCAAAAGCGGCATGAGCCTAAATCGATGAATTTCAAGAATGTGCCAGAACAGCACCCCCAAAACCCCCAAAAGTCCAACGACTGCGGCAAAGGAACGCCCACTGAAGCGGGTTGTACTGAGAAGAGGTCCACTTGGAGGCGTTATGCAGCCAATGCGAACCTTTCGTCATCCACCGTCGATGACGTCCATCTATGCTTTTTCTCGCATGCAACGATACGTTGATTGCAAATCCGCTCCACAGTGTTGATTCGCTCTATGACGTCTGTCACCTTGCTGTTGCCGTTAAGCTTTTCGGAAACAAGTAACCGCAAGATGCTGTCAGCGTACTGAGGAACTTTACCGGTGCGCTCCCACAGGCTGACGGATTGCTCTGTAGCGCCCACCCATTTACCCAATCCCTCCTGAGACATGCCAAGCGCAGTGCGCATGAAGCGCAGTTCCTTGCCTGTGACTCGGCCTTTCTTTTGGGTGAGTTCCATGGCCAATACTTGGTGCAGGCCAATAGAGTCATCAACGGACGTGGCTTTTCCGTAAGCCGTCTTCTTGACGGCGTAACCATTCTCAAGCCAAACATTGTCTAGTCCACATTCGGTGTAGTGATACATGGTGTGCCCCTACTTTCTAACATTCACGAAATTTCAAAAACTGTTACCACAATCGCATCAGGATCTTCGTCGCAAAGCGCAACAACGACACCAAGCTGGCGTCCAGAAACATAACGTTCCATGAGGCACTCCAAGCTTTCTTTTTCCTGATTAACTTCCGGCTCTCGAACAATCTGCCCCAGCTGCAAACACTCGTACACCTCCTGAGAAGTAACCCTTCTTTGCTTCATCCTCTTCTTCGCATGGACGGTAATGAAAATCGATGCCGTGCTCTTTGCGATGAACCGGATGTGCTTTGCCAACTGAGGCTTGCTCTTACGCCGGAAAGTCTGGTAACCCATAATAATTATGGCCTCACTGTACACTAGGAATGCTGCCGGAGGTAGCTGCTGAACTGCATACCTTGTCGCCGCGTGGGATTACGGTCAATCACTTTCGTTACTTTTGTTTGGTGCTTCTGATCATGGTTTGATTCCGAATGCTGTATAAAAGTACACTATACTGATGTTTCA
>DAOQRI010000482.1:0-2792 GCA_035355475.1 Rhodoferax sp.
GGGTGGCTGCGGTGATGTTGAGGTGCCCCATCTTGCGGCCCCGTTTGGCTTCGCGCTTGCCATACAGGTGCAGGTGCGCGCCGGGCAGGGCCAGCACGGCAGCCCACGGGGGTGTCTGCTCGGCATCGCCCTGCGCAAACCACAAGTCGCCCAGCAGGTTGAGCATGACGGCAGCGCTGTGCTGGCGCGGCTGCACCAGCGGCAGGCCCGCCATGGTGCGCACCTGCAGCTCGAACTGCGACACATCGCAGGCGTTCTGGCTGTAGTGGCCGCTGTTGTGCGGGCGCGGCGCGATTTCGTTGACCACCAGGCTGCCGTCCTGCAGCACAAAGAACTCCACGCACAGCACGCCCACGTACTGCAGGCCTTCTGCTACAGATTTTGCAGCTGCTACCGCTTGCGTCGCAAGCGCTGGGGGCAGGTTTCCTTCATAAACCTCGGTCACGGCCAGAATGCCATCGCGGTGCAGGTTGCGCTGCACGGGCAGGTGCACCATGGCGCCATCGAGGCCGCGCGCCACGATGACCGAGCACTCCAGCGCCAGCGGCAGCATCTTTTCCAGCACGCAGGGCACCTGCTTAAGGCCGTCCCACGCGGCGGCCAACTCGGCACGGTTGCGCACCCTCACCTGGCCTTTGCCGTCGTAGCCCATGCTGGCGGTCTTTACGATTCCCGGCAGCAAATCATCAGGCACGGCTGCCAGCTGAACCGGGGTTTCGATCACTGCGTACGGCGCTACCGGCACGCCACAGTCTTCAAAGTGGGCTTTTTCGCGGGCGCGGTCCTGGGCAATGGCCACACTGTCTGCCCCGGGCGACACGGTGCGCGTTTGTGCCAGTTGCGCAAGCGCGCGCGCCGGTACGTTCTCAAACTCCGTGGTGACCGCCACGCAACGCTCAGACAACTGTTGCAGGCCCACGGGGTCGGTATACGCAGTCTGGATATGGTGGTGGCTGACGCGCCCGGCTGGGCTCAGCGGATCCGGGTCCAGCACGGCCGTAAAGTAGCCCATCTGCTGGGCAGCGTGCACAAACATGCGGCCCAACTGGCCGCCGCCCATCACGCCCAGTGTGATTTCCTTCATAAAACAGGAGGCACGGTCATGTTGCGTGCCACCTCAGTCTGGTGGGCTCGGAATTCGTCGAGTTTCTTGCGCAATGTGGGGTGGTCGGCTGCCAGCATGGCCACTGCAAACAGGGCAGCGTTGGCTGCACCGGCGGCGCCAATCGCAAAGGTCGCCACTGGAATGCCCTTGGGCATTTGCACAATGCTGTGCAGAGAATCGACGCCCGACAAAGCCTTGCTTTGCACCGGCACACCCAGCACGGGCACCGTGGTCTTGGCTGCCAGCATGCCCGGCAGATGGGCGGCACCCCCTGCACCGGCGATGATGGCGCGCAGGCCACGCCCCACGGCGGCTTCGGCATAAGCGAACATATCATCCGGCATGCGGTGAGCTGATACGACTTTTGCCTCATGGCTGACACCAAACTGTTGGAGAATCTGGACTGCATGCTGCATGGTGTCCCAGTCGGAGTTGGAGCCCATGACGACGCCGATTTGAATATTGGTCATAAACTTGAATGGTTGAGGACGGAGCTAGAGGTCTGTCCCGCAATGTTTCACAATTTTACTTTTTCCCCTGAGCCGGACCACATGATCAACGTTACTGTAGAAAACTTCGAGACCGAAGTGGTTGCCGCTTCCAGCCAGGTACCTGTTCTGGTCGATTTCTGGGCACCCTGGTGCGGCCCATGCAAGGTCATAGGACCCATCCTGGAGAAGGTCGAAACCGACTACGCAGGCCGCTTCAAGCTGGTCAAAATCGACTCTGACGAGCAACAGGAACTTAGCCAGGCGTTTGGCATCCGCTCCATCCCCACTTGTGTGCTGATGGTGGACGGCAAGCCCGTGGATGGTTTTATGGGCGCCAAACCTGAAAGCGAAATCAAGGCGTTTCTGGACAAGCACGTGCCCTCACCCGAAGCGCTGGAAGCGCAGTCCGACGCCGAAGATGCGCAAGCACTCATCGCCGCAGGCGACCCGAAAGCGGCCCTGCACAAGCTGCATGAGGCGCTGACCATCAACCCTGGAAACGACGACGCGCGCTACGACTATGTGAAGCTCCTGATCGAGAATGACATGTTCGAAGATGCCGAAGCGGCGCTGGCCCCTGCACTGGCCGAGATTCCTCGCCAGCTGCGCTTTGAAGCGCTGGGGCAATTTCTGGCCTCCATTCAGTTCGTCATGGGCGACCCGCGTGGCACCTGGTCGGCCGAGCAGTTTGACCTCCTGATTGCCACCAACAAGCGCGACTTTGACACCCGCCTGGCCAAGGCCCGGGTGCTGCTGGTCAGCGGCGACTGGACCGCTGCCATGGATGAGCTGCTGGAAATCATCATGCGCGACAAGGCGTGGAACGACGCGCTGCCGCGCAAGACCTATGTGGCTATTCTGGAACTGCTGACGCCGCCCAAGCCCAAGGTGGACCCACTGGCAACGGGCAAGAGTGCGGGTGGCATCGAGATTGCCGGCAAGGCCGCCGCCGTGCAGGACCCGCAAGCCCAGATGGTCGCCAGCTACCGGCGCAAGCTCAGCATGGCGCTGAACTGAAAACGGCCCAGCCCCGCCCGCCATGACGCTGTCTTGGTACCTGACCCGGCTGTTGTGCAGTGCCACCTTGGCGGTGATGCTCGTGCTGGCAGGCGCACCCGCCCGTGCGGACCACCCGCAGCCTGGCGGCGCCAAGACCTCACTCACCCAATACAAGATTGACGTCTGGCAGACCGAAC
>DAOQRI010000483.1:0-2790 GCA_035355475.1 Rhodoferax sp.
GACGAAGAGAAATTTGGATTTATTCATGGGGATGCTGTCGCGTCTAGCCCGCTTTGAAAAGTCCGTCGGGCTTCCACAATAGGATCAGCGCCATCAACACATAGACCAGTACACCAGAAGCCTGCGGCAGCAACACCTTGCCAAAGGTATCCACCACCCCAATCAGCAGCGCCGCCAGAAGCGCGCCACGGATGGAGCCAATGCCGCCAATCACCACCACTACAAAACAGATGATCAGCACCGTGTTGCCCATGCCCGGATACACCGACGACACCGGCGCGGCGATCATGCCGGCAAACACGGCAATGGCCACACCCGCGGCAAACACCACGCGGTAGAGGAACTTGATGTCGATGCCCAGCGACTGCACCATCTCGCGATTGGTGCTACCAGCGCGGATCATCATACCCAGCCGGGTGCGGGTGAACACAAAATACATGGCCAGGGCCAGCACCAGGCACACACCGGACATGAAGAGCCGGTAGACCGGGTAGGTCATCAGCTCGCCCAAAGGGAGTGTGCCGGCCAGAAAGTCGGGTGCCTGCACCCCGTGCACGTCGTCACCGACGAGCAGGCTGCGCAGTTCCTCAAACACCAGGATCAGGCCATAGGTCATCAGCACCTGTTGCAAGTGGTCGCGTTCGTACAGAAAACTGAAGAACGCCCACTCCAGCACATAACCCAGCAGCACGGCGAGCACCAGTCCCACGGCCAGCGTGGCAAAGAAGCCGCCACCGAAGGTGCTGCCGACGATGGGCGCCAACGCGTAGGCCAAGTAGGCGCCAATCATGTAGAAGCTGCCGTGCGCCAGGTTGATGACGCCCATGATGCCGAAAATCAGCGTCAGGCCAGACGCCACCAGAAACAGCAGCAGCCCATACTGCAATGCGTTCAGGCACTGGATAAGAAAAGTGGATAGATCCATGCGCGTAGGAGAGTCTGTGTCTTTACCAAGAATGCCGCGGAACCGGCTTCGCCGGGCCGCTGGCGTTGCCCCCTGCAAGGGGGAAAGCGGCCACACGCAGTGGGCAAGCCGGGGGGTGCATCAACTCACATCTTGCAGCCGCGCGCCGGATCGGCCAGGGCCTTGCTGGCGATGCTGACCAGCTTGTTTTCCTTGCCATCAACCTGACGCAGGTAGAAATCCTGCACCGGGTTGTGCGCCTTGGACAGCGTGAATGCACCGCGTGGGCTGTCGATCTTGGCTTTCTCGACTGCAGAGGTGAACTCGGCCTTCTTGCTGAGATCACCCTTCACCGCTGCCATACCTATGCCCAGCATTTGCGCAGCGTCATAGCCTTGCACGGCATAGACGTCGGGTTGCAGCTTGTAGGTCTTGGCGTAGGCCAGGCGGAAAGCGTTGTCGCGTGGGGTGTTCAGGCTGTCGGCATAGTGCAGCGCCGTGAACAGGCCACTGGCATCAGCGCCTTGCGCGTCCAGCGTGCCATCGGTGAGAAAGCCCGATCCGTACAGGGGAATGGTTTTCTTCAGACCGGCTGCTGCATAGTCCTTGACAAACTTGACCGCACCGCCACCGGCAAAGAAGGTGTACACCGCATCCGGCTTGGCCGCTGCAATCTCGGTCAGCAGTGCCTGGAATTCGACGTTGGGGAAAGGCAGGTTGAGTTCCTTGACGACGGTACCGCCACCCTTTTCGAACGACTCCTTGAAGCCCTTGACCGACTCGTCACCCGCCGCGTATTTCCACGTAATGGTCACAACCTTCTTGTGACCTTTCTTGGCCACCACTTCGCCCATGGCATAGCCGGGTTGCCAGTTGGAGAAGGAGCTGCGGAAGATATTGGGCGCGCACATGGGGCCGGTTACCGCATCAGCACCGGCGTTGGGCACAATCAAAATGGTGCCGGTGTCCTTTGCCACCTTGGCCATGGCCATGGCCACGCCGGAGTGCACGGAGCCGATCAGCACGTCCACGTTGTCGCGCTTGACCAGCTTGTTGACGTTGTCGGTTGCCTTGGAAGGGTCAGATTCGTCATCCACCTTCACATATTCCACTTCGCGCCCACCGAGCTTGCCGCCCTGCTCTGCCACATGCAGGCGAAAGCCGTTCTCAATGGCATTGCCCAGCGCGGCATAAGTACCGGTGTAGGGCAGCATCAGGCCCACCTTGAGCTTCGGGCTGCCCTGGGCCTGGGCCGGAAGTGTGGCGAGGGCGGACAGGGCCAGCGCTGCAACTGCGGTGCTGATCAGGGTTCTGCGGGATGCATTCATAGTGTGTCTCCGGTTTGTTGTTGGATAAAAGCACAAGTACTCGCAACCAGACGGTCAGCCTGGTCTCGATGCGGGGAATGGCCACAATCGCTCAATTCAAGCAACCGGGCCTGCGGCACACGCCGTGCGATGCCACGAATCTGCTCTAGCGTACCGTATTCGTCGTCCAGTCCTTGCACGGCCAAGAGCGGACAGCGGATGGTCTCAATCTCTGATTCTATGGACCAGTCTCTGAATGGCGGATGCAGCCAGATGTCATTCCAGCCCCAAAAGGCGGAATCAGGGTCGTCATGGTACTTGGACAGACGCTGGCGCAGGTCGGTTTCCAGATACGCCGTGCGGGCCAGGGCGATGCTGGAAACTGACAGGTCTTCCACCAGGATGTGCGGAGCAACCGCGACCACGCCTGAAATGGCCTGCGGAAATTGGGCTGCGTACAACAAGGCAATCGAGGCGCCGTCGCTATGGCCGAAAAGCCAGGGTTTCTGGGCGGCAGTATCTATGTCCAATGCCTTGAGCAAGCCCGGCAGCACGACGTGGGCCTGCTGGTGCATGAAG
>DAOQRI010000484.1:0-2782 GCA_035355475.1 Rhodoferax sp.
CCTGTCGGACTTCAAGTCCAACGAGTACCGCAAGCTCATTGGTGGCAGCCGCTATGAGCCGGAAGAAGAGAACCCCATGCTGGGCTTTCGCGGAGCAGCGCGCTATGTGAGTGCCGAGTTTGGCGAGGCTTTTGCCATGGAGTGCGAAGCGCTCAAACGCGTGCGCAACGACATGGGGCTGAACAACGTGCAGGTCATGGTGCCGTTTGTGCGTACCCTGGGCCAAGCCCGCAAGGTCACCGAGTTGCTGGGTCGCCATGGTTTGAAACGGGGTGAAAACGCACTCAAGTTGGTCATGATGTGCGAGATCCCTAGCAATGCCATACTGGCTGACCAGTTTTTGGAGTATTTCGATGGGTTCTCGATTGGGTCCAACGACCTGACCCAGCTCACGCTGGGATTGGATCGCGATTCCGGTCTGGAATTGTTGGCCGCGGACTTTGACGAACGTGACCCGGCTGTCAAAGCACTGATCAGCTTGGCAATTTCTGCTTGTAAGCGGCAGGGCAAATATATTGGCATTTGCGGACAAGGCCCCAGTGACCATCCGGACTTTGCGCAGTGGTTGGTGGAAGAGGGCATTTCCTCTATTTCGCTTAACCCGGACTCGGTTATTTCAACCTGGCAGAAGCTCGCCGCCCAATGACCCAGCCTGCAAGCCCGCGTCGGTGGGGCCTGCATGCAGGCTTGCTTTCGCTTTGGTTTGCAGTGTCATTTGGAGTCGTTTTTTTTGCTAAAGACCTCCAGTTTGTTGTAGCCAACTGGCCGGTCGGCTTTTGGTTTGCCGCGCAAGGCTCGGTTCTGGTTTTTATCGCAATCGTTGCAATTTTTGCGTGGCGAACCAATCGACGAGACGGCACCGAAGCGGGTTTTGACCAGGCAGCCTACCGCGAATACAAAAGCGTATTGCACCGACGATTCTTCTGGTACGTAGGCAGTTTGCTGGGTTTCCTCGTGGTGTTGGCATTTGCCGAGCGCATGGGCTTGTCCAAGGTCTGGGTGGCCGGCATCTTTCTCTCTGCAACCTTGGTGCTGTATGCGGTGATTGGTGTATACGGGCGCACGGCGGAAGCATCTGAATACTATGTCGCTGGCCGACGTATTCCGGCGGTCTATAACGGCATGGCAACGGCAGCTGACTGGATGAGTGCAGCGTCGTTTATCAGTCTGGCCGGTGGACTTTACCTGCAAGGGTTTTCAGGCGTCAGCGGCCAGGCCGGTGGCCTGGCGTATGTGCTGGGATGGACGGGCGGTTTTTGCCTGGTCGCATTGTTGGTCGCACCCTATTTGCGGCGTCTCAATCTCTATACCGTGCCAGACTATTTTTCGGTCCGGTTTGGCGGCCGCTGGCCGCGATTGATCGCAGCGTTGGCAGCGGTGCTGTGTTCATTCACCTACGTTGTGGCGCAAATCTATGGTGTTGGCTTGATTACTTCACGACTCACTGGCGTGCATTTTGAAATTGGCATCTTGTTAGGTTTGGGTGGTGTGCTGGTTTGTTCATTTCTGGGTGGCATGCGGGCGGTCACCTGGACACAGGTGACACAGTATGTGGTCATCATCCTGGCGTTCCTGATTCCGGTGTCCTGGTTGTCGTACAAACAGATTGGCAATCCTCTGGCGCCACTGGCGTATGGCCAGCAATTGCAGAAGATCGCGGCGATGGAACTCCAACTCATGGAGTCTCCAAGCGAGAAGCAGGTCATCGCGGAATACGCCCGACGTGCCCGCGCCTATGAAACCAAGCTGATGGATGTCGAAGGCGCATTGCAGGCCGAGCGCCAAAACCTGCGACGACAGTTGCGCGCTCTGGGTGATATGAAAGGGGACGACGCACGTGCGACAGCCCTGCGCAAAGAATTGGCGGCCATGCCCAAAGACGCCAACTCTGCCCGGGAACTCTGGACGCGGGCCATGGCTGAAAACTTGGCGCGTGCGAAGCCGCTCGGTGGAATGCCCATGCATTCAACACCATTCGCAACTGACCCAACGGATTCCAATACGGAGTCAAATTCACGCATGAATTTTCTTGCCTTGATGTTCTGTCTGATGGTGGGCACGGCGGGCCTTCCGCACTTGCTGACCCGCTATTACACGACCCCCACGGTTGCTGAGGCGCGCGACTCGGTAGCCTGGTCCCTGTTTTTCATCGCTTTGCTTTATCTTTCGGCTCCTGCCCTGGCCGTCTTGGTCAAATACGAAGTCATGGCGCACCTGGTCGGACAGCCGTTCGACAGTTTGCCCAGTTGGGTGGCGCAGTGGGCCCGAGACCCCAGTCTGTTGTCTGTTGCGGATGTAAACGGCGACCACATTCTGCAATTCGCCGAGCTCAAGATTGGCGCCGATCTGGTGATGTTGGCTACCCCTGAGATTGGCGGGTTGCCCTACGTGGTGTCAGTCCTTGTGGCAGCCGGTGGGTTGGCAGCGGCCCTAAGCACGGCCGACGGGCTGTTGCTCACCATTGGCAATGCCATGGCCCATGATGCGTATTTTGGCGGCGACGCCGACAAGGTCCAGGCCATGCGTCGCGTGATGTGGTCAAAATTTGCTTTGCTCGTCGTAGCCCTAATCGCCGCATATGCGGCTGCACAGCGCCCGGCGGGCATTCTGTATCTGGTTTCGGCATCGTTTTCGTTAGCCGGCGCCGCGTTTGTGCCGGTCATGGTTTTGGGCATATTCTGGAAGGGTACGACGCGCGCCGGGGCCATCAGTGGCATGCTCGCTGGATTGGGCGTCACGGTCTACTACATGGTCATCAATCTGCAACCGGTACGCTCCCTGC
>DAOQRI010000485.1:0-2778 GCA_035355475.1 Rhodoferax sp.
CGAATCACATTTCATGGCTCGACATACTGGTGATGCACGCTGCGCGCCACTGTCGCTTTGTCTCCAAGTCTGACGTGAAGCACTGGCCGCTGATCGGCACGCTGGCCACCGGCGCGGGCACGCTGTACATCGAACGTGAATCCCGCCGGGACGCCATGCGTGTGGTGCACCACATGGCCGAGAGCCTGCGCTCGGGCGATGTGCTGGCCGTTTTCCCCGAGGGCACCACCAGTAACGGCGTGGATCTGCTGCCGTTTCACGCCAATCTGATTCAGGCCGCTATCTCCGCCGGGTCGCCGGTGCAGCCCGTGGCGCTGAGTTTTGTGGACCGCACCACGGGCCAGACCAGCCTGGCGCCTTGCTACATCGACGACGACACGCTGGTGGGCTCCATCTGGCGAACGCTGCGCACGCCCAACCTGGTGGCGGTGGTGACGTTCGGCGAAACGCAGCTGGCCGAGGGGCGGGATCGACGGGCCTGGGCTGCTGAATTGCGCAACGCTATTGCCGGGATGCGATCCTCTTCCTGAGCTGGTTGAAAAGCCTTGCGCTTGGAGTGGGTTGGCGAGCGCGCCGGGCGTCCGCGTCGTGTCCACTGCGCATCTCGCGGGCGACTGCTCCTTGGGTTTTGAGGTTGCTGCGTTAACACCTTGGCTGGCGTGCAGATTCTGTGGCTACCGCGAACAGCTTCGTTGCCCCGACGCAGCCACCCGACACGCCTGTGGAGGTGTTGGCTGACTGGTTTAATGCAGGCACTTGGTATTTTTTACACACCGTATTTGACCGATGACTAGGAAGCGGGCAGAAGTGATCGTTTGAAACGAACTTTGCATTTCCATGGTGAGCTAGATTGAAGCCTGGAATCGATCAAAATAGCCCGAGGTGTTTGTCGGATTTTTATACCTGTATGGAAATTCCGCCAAACCGCTGAAACCAAAGCTGCAAGCCACTTTCCGAATGAATTCGCGTCCAGAACATCGAACAAAGTCCAGTTTATTTCGTCGTCTAGCTTGGAAACGCCGAGAATGGGCGCTCGGCTACATTAAGTTAGGCGTCCGAAAGGCACTTACTTCTCACATCTATCAATGGCCACGCTTTCCAATGCACAAGTGCGGTTCCTGCAGGAGCAAGGTATTTCCCTGTCCCAAGTTTTTGACGGCAGTGGACTCCGAGCCAAAGAGCGGATCGCCATGATGGATGCACTCGGGACGCCGTTCTACTACGGCGGTGCCAAGTGCCAAGCAGGTGGCCACACCCTGAGAACCAAGCCTGGACATTGCATTCAATGCGATACGTCAAAGATCGCCTTTCAGCTAAGACACTCTGCATCTGGCCACGTATATGTTGCCTACTCAGACTCGCGAAAGTACGCAAAGGTCGGCTACAGCCAAGCTCATCCAGATGAACGCATTGCGTTTCTACGACGGGAGGCATATGGCACTGCGTCAGATTGGCAACTCAAGACTACAAGGTATCTTGAAACGCATGCAGGACGGCGAGAGTTTGAAATTCACGCTCGACTTGAGCAATTCAGGAAACCTGTAATCTACGAAAAATCTCCCGGTGTGTTTGCCGAGTGCCGAGAGATATTCTCCTGTTCGCTGCAGATTGCCATAACTGCATACAAGGATGCTCTTCGCACCCAGTAGCGAACGACCTATCTCGAAAGGACTCCTTGCCAGACTGGGCATGGCACTCCGCCGTTGGTGCTCGCTTAGTTCGAATGTAACGAGTGCTTTGGGGCGGAGCGAGAGTCGGCGAAGCGTCTATAGCGGATGATAAAAAAGCCATTTTCATGCATGAAAATGGCTTTAGCCCTTGTCAGATATTCGTAAGTAGCTATTTTATTTATAGCAAATCATCGTATAAAAGGTATTTGCGTCACCCCAGTCAAATATCTTCGCAGGCGTGTCGGGTGGCTGCGTCGGGGTAACGAAGCTGTTCGCGGTGGCTACAGAATTTGCACGCCAGCCAAGGTGTTAACGCAGCAACCTCAAAACCCAAGGAGCAGTCGCCCGCGAGATGCGCAGTGGACACGACGCGGACGCCCGGCGCGCTCGCCAACCACTGAAACCGGCGCAAACTGCAAACAAAACAGCAGTCCAAAAATAGCTACTATTTCAATAGCTGCTCACGCATATTTGACGAGGGCTCAGGCCGTATTTCTCTCAAAAGTAACCACGTGATCCACCTCGGCCCGAATGCCGATCCACTCGCCAATCTTGTGGTCATGGTGGCTGGGCACATGGGCCAGCACCGTCTCACCGGTGTGCAAGCGCAGGGTGTACAAAAACTCCGAGCCACGAAACGCTTTGCGCATGATCTCGGCTTTTACCGGGGCGTTGTCGTCGTGGACGATGTCGTCAGCACGTAGCAGCACATCACATTCACCTGAAGGAAAAGCGCCTGGCAGCGGGCATTCCGCCACGTCAGGCAGATCGCCCAGCGCGGTGTGCACTACCACCCGGTTGCCGCCCACTTCACGCAGCGTGGCGGGTGTGAACACGCCGTGCCCGATGAAGTCCGCCACGAAACGGGTAGCAGGTCGGTGGTAGAGCGAATAGGCGTCGTCCCACTGGTGCAGCTGGCCTTCATGCATCACGCCAATGGTGTCGCCAATGGCAAACGCTTCCAGTTGGTCGTGCGTGACAAACAGCGCAGTGGCTTTCGCGGCCTTGAGGATGGTGCGCACTTCATGTGCCAGGCGTTCACGCAGGTCTACGTCAAGGTTGGAGAACGGTTCGTCCAGCAGCAGCAACTGGGGTTTGGGCGCCAGTG
>DAOQRI010000486.1:0-2772 GCA_035355475.1 Rhodoferax sp.
GTGAGCAACAAAGGGCAGTTACTGCAAGACCCGTTTCTCAATGCTTTGCGTCGGGAACATGTGCCAGTGTCTATTTACCTGGTTAATGGCATTAAATTGCAGGGCCAGGTTGAGTCTTTCGACCAATATGTCGTATTGCTGCGCAATACCGTTACGCAAATGGTCTACAAGCACGCCATTTCAACGATCGTACCAGGACGGGCGGTCAATCTTTCCGCATCCGGCGGAGACTCACCTGAAGCCTCTTGAGTGGTCGGGCCGCATTGGCCCGTGGTCAGAAAAGTCAGCGTTTCCCTACTCAATTTGACTGCAGATCCTGCAACGGCAATGACTCCAACCATTTTGGTTGGCGTGGATTTGGGCGCGCCGAACTTCGATGGTGAACTCGAAGAGTTGTCTTTACTGGCGAAAACGGCAGGAATGAAGCCGGTTGCACGCGTCACTTGCAAGCGAAGGGCCCCCGATGCGGCTTTGTTTATCGGGTCAGGCAAAGCTGATGAGATCAAACTGTTGGCGGCTCAGCTCGGTGCGAAAGAAGTGTTGTTTGATCAGAGTTTGAGTCCGGGGCAACAGCGTAATCTGGAGCGCCATTTGGAGTTGCCGGTCAATGACCGCACATTTCTTATTCTGGAAATATTTGCGCAACGTGCCCGCAGCCATGAAGGAAAACTGCAGGTTGAGTTAGCTAGGCTTCAGTACTTGAGCACACGCTTGGTTCGGCGGTGGTCGCACCTGGAGCGCCAAAGCGGCGGAATTGGCATGCGGGGTGGGCCGGGAGAGGCGCAAATCGAGCTGGATCGCCGAATGATTGGTGAGACCATCAAGAGAACCAAAGAGCGCTTAAGCAAAGTCAAACGCCAGCGACAAACACAGCGCCGCCAGCGCGAGCGCCGGGACGCGTTCAATATCTCACTGATTGGCTACACCAACGCCGGGAAATCGACGCTTTTCAATGCCTTGGTCAAGGCGCGCGCATATGCCGCCGACCAGCTGTTTGCCACGCTGGACACCACCACCCGTCAACTGTATTTGGGTGAGGCCGGTCGATCTGTGTCGCTTTCCGATACGGTCGGCTTTATCAGGGATTTGCCACATGGACTGGTGGATGCGTTTCAGGCGACGCTGCAGGAAGCAGTAGACGCAGACCTGCTTTTGCATGTGGTGGATGCAGCCAATCCCAACCATATTGAGCAAATCGAGCAGGTGCAGCGGGTTCTCAAAGAGATTGGTGCGGACGGTATTCCACAGTTATTGGTTTTCAACAAAGTGGATGCTCTGGATGCGGACCACCAGCCCGCGCGTTGGGAAGATCAGGTCGAGATTGACGGTGTGCAAACCTCACGCATTTTTGTAAGTGCTAAAGATTCAATCGGACTACCGCTTCTGCGGCAAACGCTTGCTCGCATCGCCAGCAAGCCAGAACCGTCGGCACCCCATACACCCCATGCCCCCGAGACCTACGGGGATGTAACCTGATTAGGCAAAATGGGGCACAGTTTTATGAAAAATGACGAAATGAAAACTTCTATTCGTGCTTTGACCGCAAATGTTCTATCGCGTCCTCGGTGGCTCGAAAGAATGTTCAATTTGAATGACTCGCGCTGGGGGCGGGGCGATGACAAAGCGGGGGATTCGGAGAAGCCCGAAGGCAACAAACCGCCCGCTGCAGACCCGACCCCTCCAGAAAACAACAGGCCAGCATCGCGTCCGAATTCTGGCCCACCCGATCTCGATGAGCTCTGGAAGGATTTCAATCGGAAGCTGGGCGGGCTCTTTGGAAAGCCATCCCAGCCTCCTCGTGGCAGTAACGGCGCCGGGGGTGGTTTTCAGCCGGATATGAAGAATGCTGGAATTGGCGCCGGACTGATTCTGGGTGTTATCGCTCTGATTTGGCTGGGAACCGGATTTTTCATCGTGCAAGAAGGTCAGCAAGCGGTTATTACGCAGTTTGGCAAGTACAACAAAACCGTGTATGCCGGTTTCAACTGGCGGCTGCCGTACCCTATTCAGCGCCATGAACTGGTGTTCGTCACGCAAATCCGTTCCGTCGATGTGGGGCGTGATACGGTGCTCAAGGCGACAGGCCTTCGCGAGTCAGCCATGCTGACGCAGGACGAAAACATCCTGGACATCAAATTTGCGGTTCAATACCGTTTGAGTGATGCACGGGCTTTTCTGTTTGAAAGCAAGAACCCGGCCGAAGCGGTCGTCCAGGCGGCCGAGACGTCAGTGCGTGAAGTTTTGGGCAAGATGAAAATGGATGCGGCCCTGTCGGAGGAACGCGATCAGATCGCTCCACGCGTACGTGCCATGATGCAGACTATTCTGGATAAGTACAAAGTTGGCATTGAGGTCGTCGGCATCAACCTTCAGCAGGGCGGCGTGCGGCCACCCGAACAGGTGCAGGCCTCATTTGACGATGTCCTCAAGGCCGGACAGGAGCGCGAACGTGCCAAGAACGAAGCGCAAGCCTATGCCAATGATGTGATTCCGCGCGCCGTTGGTTCTGCCTCTCGTCTGAAAGAAGAAGCCGAAGCTTACAAAGCCCGTGTGGTTGCACAGGCACAAGGTGATGCGCAACGGTTCCGGTCGGTTTTTGCGGAGTACCAGAAAGCCCCCCAAGTGACTCGAGACCGTATGTATCTTGATGCCATGCAGCAGATTTATAGCAATGTCACCAAAGTTGTTGTGGACTCGAAGCAGGGTTCCAATCTGCTCTACCTGCCGCTGGACAAGATCATGCAGATGAGCGCAACTGGCAGTGATGCGGGT
>DAOQRI010000487.1:0-2768 GCA_035355475.1 Rhodoferax sp.
GTCGTTAACCACCTTGGCAAAGCCTTCAATGTTGATGCGATAGTCATCTCGGGCGCTGTCGAACCACTTGCCAGCGGATTCAGGTGACATCTTGAGGGCTTGTGCAAGGCCAAGCACGATGTCATCACGCATGAAGTCCACGGCGTCGCGCTCTTGCTCCCAGGTGCTGCCATTAGATTGCGCAAAGGCGCTCTTGAAAACGTCAAAGACGCCCTTGGCAACCAGGTGCCGCTCCATGTCGGCAATGTGGGGTGCGTCGCCAGAATATCCCAGTTTTTCATTGAAAACGCGCAAGAACACCTGCAGGATGGCATCACGGTCAGACTTGCTGTCTGCCTTGGCATCGATGTTGAACAGGATGACATCGGCGGTACCGGAAACAGCACGATGCACATCGGCCAGCAGCATGGCGTCCTTGATTTTTAGATGATCAAAGAAGGCAGCAGCGTGGCGCTTTTCGCCAGTTACCGGATTTGACGCTTCAATGTTTTCCAGCAGATACGATAGTATCTTGATGAAGTGCGACTTACCTGAACCAAAGAAACCTGACACCCACACCCCCATGCGGTCGGTGATAGCGGCATCGTGGGGGCGGTCCATGGCAGCCAGATAGGCATCAAAGAACTTGCGCAAATATTCGCTGATTTGCTTGGTGACAACGTACTCTTCGAGCTCCTGCCACACGCTGGCAGCATCCATCTGGTCCGCTTTGATGACCCCGTTGATGGGGCGGTCGATGGGTTTGATAAAGAGTTGGCCGATATTCATTTTTTACTTATCCCTTGTGGTCAGTTCTAATTCGTGATGTTCGAGTTCAGCTGCGTCAGCTAGTCTCCGGAACCAGTCGGAAAGCACGGTAATAGTGGTCTTCAGCCAGTGTGTTGAAAAGTCGCAGCGAGTGGCCGTCGTATCGCCCCGGGAAAAACATCAGCAATGGGGTGTTGCCCATGATCGGATGCAGAGCAGACAACAAGGTGTGTGTCCTCAGCATGGGGTACACGGAGCCTACACCCGTCAAAATTAGCAAGTCCAGGTTGGCAATGTCGTGCTGAGAAGCGATTTTTTGGGCCAACTTGTCCTCCTTGAGGACAGATCGTAAAGCGGCGAGCGTGCTGTCGTCACCCTTGCTTTTTTGCATCTCCATGGCCTTGTCCAGCAGCTTGCGCTCTTCCAGCAACTCGGTGACCAGTTTCAGCAAATCAACTGCCGCCGTCTTGACCGGTTGAGCCTGCTTGGCTAGGGCTGGAAGTACCGTACCCGAAACAAAGCCGCGTACATCCATTTCGCGCTCGGGTGGGTAATCGAAAATCCAGAAACCGATCTCGTTGCCCAAGCCCTTGCCATCCAAAAAATCACGGGATGTGATGCGCGGCAGAATTTGGTTGAGGCGTTCCTCAAGGGTGAAGTTCATTGGGTTCGCTCCATACATTCCAGAAGATAAGACTCATTGTGCTGGCGGAGATACCGCGCCACATCAGGATGCAGCGCTGGCGGCGTCAATTTCATAGTGCGGGTACCGTCCAGGAACTTGCACTCAGCCAGGATCCGGACAATGACTTGAAACAGCTTGAGCTTGGTGGAATCAGACCACCCCGACACTGCCGGGTCGTGATGGGCGCACTCCACCAGAAAGTCTTGCCAATCGTTCGCGGACAGCGCCACTTCAAGCTTGCGCTGCCGGTGTGCATAAACGCCACGCATAAAGTCTCCAAGGAGCTGGCTGTGTTTGATAGCCGCTGCGAGCAAGAGTTGGTTCACAACTTCAATTTCACGCGAGGCGATCATTCCCCAGGCTTGAGCGTCCAAAGTGATCAGCCGCTTGCGAATCAGGGTGGCTTGCCTGCGTGCGGTTGCTGGCGTCTTTTTTTGCAAAATGTTTTGAACCTCGATGGCATGGAGCCAGGCGGATTCGTCTGGCTTGGACAGCAATACAGCGGCAATGCGCCTGCTTTCGGTTGCCATCAGCGAACCTGCCGAGATTTCTGCGTTGTATTGCCCCACTTTATTTGGCTTTCTGGACGTCATATTGATCATGCGGGGCTATGGGCTGTAGTCGTTTCAGGCCTTTTGGGTCATAAGCTTGGAATTTTCACAGATTGAGATGCAAAGGATGACCTTTGCAGCTGCAATTACGTTAGCCGACCACAAGCTTTGCCTCTTTTTACACCTTTGATTTGTAATTCTGTTACCTAATCGATAGCGATGACACCATCCGCGCCACATCCCCAAATGGAAACCCAGTCGATTCAAGCCCTCCAGGCATCACTACCCATAGTACGGGCGATTCGGGTGGTTTCTGTGGAAAAGAACCATATCCGTCAGTGAAATAGATGCACAGCAGCTGTGTGCCGCCACTTTCCGGCATTACCACCCAATTAAAAAATGGCTCGAAAGCGGTGCAGCCTGTGCGTAATCGATGTTATCTCCGTGGTGCATTTCTTAGTGTTCGCACAGATAAACCTCTCGATCGTTGTAGCGATCCTTCTTCTGAGTACGCTCTTTCATCAGAGCCAGGCGATATTTTTTTGCGTTTGCGAGGCTTATGCTACCTTGTTGCTTAGGCACGTTGGCTGTTGATACTATGGGCGCCTCCGGATTGACAAGCCAAAACACGAGAATTCGGCGAGTTGCGTCTTTACCATCGCTGGAATCCATGTTGCTGACTTTGTGAATGTGCGAATTGGGCCATACCATCGCCCTACCCGCGGGTGACAAAGCAATACAGCGAAGGGTGCACCAGGTCGCGCACAACAGTACCTGAACCTGGA
>DAOQRI010000488.1:0-2734 GCA_035355475.1 Rhodoferax sp.
GAAACACGCGGGCGACGCTGGATTTGCGACGGCCGGTGCCATTGTTCCATTCACCGATCATTTGGCGGCCTCTTTCTTCACTGCATTAGCAGAAATACCGGGGATATCCAGAACCTTGGGCTGCTGGGCGGTATGGGGATGCTCTGCACCACCGTAGACCTTGAGCTTCTTGATCATGGCGTAGCCAAGCGGTCCCTTGGGCAGCATGCCCTTGACCGCTTTTTCCAGCGCACGACCGGGGAAACGCGATTGCATGTCACGGAAATTGGTGCTGGAAATGCCGCCGGGATAGCCGGAGTGGCTGTAATACATCTTGTCCAGAGGCTTGGCGCCGGTGACGCGCAGCTGGGATGCGTTGGTGACGATGATGAAATCGCCGGTATCGACGTGAGGCGTGTAAATGGCCTTGTGTTTGCCGCGCAAACGGAGAGCAACTTCGCTGGCTACTCGTCCGAGGACCTTGTCGGTCGCGTCAATCACAAACCACTCGTGCACGACCTCAGCGGGTTTTGCGCTGAAAGTTGACATGAGTTTTCTCTTTTAAAGGAGGGTTTGGAGGGCTCTTTTCCACGGTCGGCGTTCCTCTGATGGGAATCTCTTAGGTGGGGATGAAGTCTTCGCCGCGGAGCCACAAAAGCGCTGCGAAGCCTGCGATTATAGGATATTTGGGAGAAAACAGCCAATTCCGCGTTTTCTGCCAAATTGCAGGTGGGCGGCAGTTTTCGGCCGGAACCCGCGAACGGCCGTGTGAAGCAGAGGCGGTTACCATCCACAGATGTTTAGTTATCGCCACGCCTTCCACGCCGGAAACCACGCCGACGTCCTCAAACACACCGTCCTGCTCGCAGTTTTGCGTCACATGGTGCAAAAAGACGCTGCCTTGACGGTCTTCGACACCCATGCCGGCGCCGGGCTGTACCGGTTGGATGGGGACTACGCACAAACCAGTGCCGAGGCAGCCGAGGGGTACCTCAAACTGGTGGCGAGCAAACCCGTTGAGCCCATTGCGCCACTGTTGCAGGACTACCTGGACCTGGTCGCCGGCTTCAACAAGCAGGGCAGCCACAAGGTCTATCCGGGCTCCCCATTCATCATCCACCAGGTGATCCAGGAGCGTGACCGCGACAAACTCAAGCTGTTCGAGCTACACCCCACCGACACCAAAACCCTGACCGCCAACATCGCGCAGCTGGAAGCCGGCCGCCAAATCGCCATCCTGCGGGAAGACGGCTTTGAAGGTGTCAAGAAATTCTTGCCGCCACCTTCACGACGTGCGCTCCTACTGTGTGACCCCAGCTACGAACTCAAGACTGACTATGGCCGGGTGGCCGCCATGGTGGCCGATTCGCTGCAGCGATTTGTGACTGGTACCTACGCGGTGTGGTACCCCATCATTCCCCGCCCCGAAGCGCACGACCTGCCCAAGAAGCTCAAGACCCTGGCCAACAAGGCAGGAAAAAGCTGGCTGGGCGTGACGCTCACGGTCAAATCAAGCAAGCTGACGCAGGACGACGCAGGCGAAGTCATTCGCCCTGGCTTGCCCGCCAGCGGCATGTTCATCATCAACCCGCCGCACACCTTGAAGGCAGGCTTGCAAAAAGCCATGCCGCAGATGGTGGAACTGTTGAAGCAGGACGCCAACGCCACCTTCACTTTGGAAAGCGGCGGCTAGCAAACCACCCCAGCCAGCAGCTACCCGGCCAGTCCCAAACGCTCGCACAACGCCAGCGTGGCCACACTCTGGTTCATGCTGTAAAAATGCAGCGCCGGTGCACCGCCCGCGCGCAACTGCTCGCACAGCCCGGTCACCACATCCAGACCGAAGGCCTTAATGGACGCGGTGTCGTCACCGTAGCTTTGAAGTCGCAGACGGATCCAGCGTGGAATCTCCGCGCCGCAGGCATCCGAAAAACGCAGCAGCTGGGTTGAACTGGTGATAGGCATGATGCCTGGCACCACGGGCACGTTGAGGCCCATTGCCGCCACATCATCGACAAAGCGGAAATAGGCGTCGGGGTTGTAGAAATACTGGGTGATTGCCGAATTGGCACCCGCACGCACCTTGGTGGCAAAGGCCTGCAAATCACTCTGTGGCGACTTGGACTGTGGGTGGGCTTCCGGATAGGCGGCCACCTCGATGTGGAAGTCGTCACCCGTCTCCGAACGGATGAAAGCCACCAGATCGCTGGCGTAGTGAAACTCACCGCCCGCGCCATAGCCACTGGGCAGGTCTCCGCGCAATGCCACCAGTCGCTTCACGCCCATGGCCTTGAGTGTGGCCAGCTGGGCGCGCACCGTCTGGTGCGTCGCGCCAATGCAGGAGAAATGCGATGCGGCGCTGACCCCCTCGGCGAGGATTTCGGACACCGCATTGAATGTGCCTTCCTGGGTGGAGCCGCCGGCGCCAAAGGTGACCGAGCAAAACTCGGGTTTGATCTTGTACAGCTGCTGGCGCACCAGGCGCAGCTTGGCCACACCTTCGGGTGTTTTGGGTGGGAAGAACTCCACGCTCACGGGCATACGGGGTGTCGGGTTCATGCTTGTTGTCTCGCACAAATAAAAAATTCGCGGTTTCCATCGCCGCCTTCAATCGGTGAATCAAACCACGCTGTCACAGCCAAACCCAGGTCGGCACAGGCCTCGCGCAGCCGTTGCTCCACGATGGCGTACATCGCCGAGTCCTTGACGATGCCGCCCTTGCCCACCTGGCCGGGCTGCAACTCGAACTGCGGCT
>DAOQRI010000489.1:0-2733 GCA_035355475.1 Rhodoferax sp.
GACCAGCACAAGATCTAAGGAGTACGAACATGCAAATTATTCTGCTCGACAAGGTTGTGAATCTCGGCAACCTGGGCGATATCGTCAAGGTCAAGGATGGCTACGCACGTAACTTTTTGATCCCTTCGGGCCGCGCTCGTCGCGCCACCGAAGCTGCCAAGGCTGCTTTTGAAGCCAAGCGCGCTGAGCTGGAAAAAGCCGCAGCCGCCAAGCTGGCCGAGTGCCAGGCTCTGGGTGAAAAGCTCGGTGGCACGACCATCAAGCTGACCCAAAAAGCCGGTGTGGATGGCCGTTTGTTTGGCTCGGTGACCAATGCTGACATAGCTGAAGAGCTGGTGAAGAATGGTTACAAGGTCGTCAAGTCACAAATCCGCATGCCTTTGGGCGCCATCAAGACCGTTAGCGAAAGTACGGTTGCGGTTGCTCTGCACACTGACGTGGTGGTCGATATCACGGTTTCCGTGTACGGCGAAACCGCTTAAATGCAATAAGAGCGATAGGCCAGCCTGAAAGGGCTGGTACTGCTACCAAAAGCCGCAAGGGTTCGCCCTGGCGGCTTTTGTTTTTTGTGGGCCTTAGTTACCCACAGCATTTAACTATTGTCCACAGCCTTTTCCCCAGACTTGTGCATTGCCGCGTTTGCCGGTAGCGCCTAGCATGGAGAGCTTCAAGGAAAACTCATGTCCAGCGTCCTTTCCCCTGTAGATGAATACGGCCAAGATCGCCAAATTGCCCAGCTGCGTGTGCCTCCGCATTCCATTGAGGGCGAATCCAGCGTGCTGGGTGGCCTGCTGTTGGACAACGCCGCCTGGGACCGCGTCGGTGACATCCTGATGGATGGAGACTTCTATCGATATGAGCATCGCCTAATCTATGCCGCTATTGGTGCGCTGGTGAATGCCAGCAAACCGGCCGATGTGATTACTGTGTTCGAGCACATGCAAAACCAGGGTCGGGCCGAAGAAATTGGTGGCTTGGCGTATCTGAACTCGCTGGCACAGTACGTGCCCAGTGCCAGCAATATTCGCCGTTACGCTGAGATCGTTCGGGACCGCTCCCTGCTGCGCAAACTGGTCAGTGCCAGCGATGAAATAGCCACCAACGCGTTCAACCCCAAGGGCCGCCCGGTGGCCGACATTGTGGATGAATCGGAGCAGAAGATCTTCAATATCGGCGAGCAGGGCAAGCGCAACAACCAGGGCTTTCAGGCCATGGACTCGCTGGTGGTCAAGTTGCTGGACCGCGTGCAGGAGATGGCTGACAACCCGAATGATGTGACAGGTGTTCCAACCGGGTTTTATGATCTTGACCGCATGACCGCAGGCTTTCAGGCCGGTGACCTGATCGTATTGGCGGCGCGTCCCTCCATGGGGAAAACAGCGTTGGCCATCAACATTGCGGAGCACGTCGCTCTGAACGAAGGCCTTCCGGTAGCGGTCTTCTCTATGGAAATGGGCGCGGCCCAACTTGCGGTGCGTATCGTGGGTTCGATCGGACGCATTGACCAAGGGCATTTGCGTACCGGCAAGTTGACCGATGATGAGTGGCCGCGTCTGTCAGAAGCGATAGAAAAGCTGCGCACCATCTCCCTGCATATCGACGAGAGCGCCGGTCTGACCTCCAGCGAACTGCGCGCCAATGCACGGCGTCTGTCGCGGCAGTGTGGCCAACTGGGCCTGATCGTAGTCGACTACTTGCAATTGATGAGCGGCAGCAGCAGTGATGGCGAGAACCGCGCCACTGAGCTAGGAGAGATTTCTCGGGGCTTGAAAATGCTGGCCCGAGAGTTGAAATGCCCGGTGATTGCGCTGTCTCAGCTCAACCGTAGCGTGGAGCAGCGTCCCGACAAACGGCCCATGATGAGCGACTTGCGCGAGTCCGGTGCGATCGAGCAGGATGCAGACATCATCATGTTCATTTACCGGGACGAGTATTACACCAAAGAGCAATGCAAGGAACCCGGCGTTGCCGAAGTCATCATCGCCAAGCAGCGTAACGGTCCCACCGGAACCGTCAAGCTTGCTTTCCTGCGTCAGATCACCAAGTTCGAGAGTCTGGCGTCGGGCAGTGGTGGTGACTATTGAACAGTTGGGGTCAGAGCACACGCTCAAGCGAGTGGGCTGACCCGCAAAGCCTAGAGAACTTCGCTGGCAAAATCTGCCAGTCGCGAGCGCTCGCCACGCGCCAGGGTGATGTGCCCTCCGTGAGGCCAACCTTTGAAACGGTCCACGGCAAAGGTGAGACCCGATGAGCCCTCGGTCAGGTAGGGCGTGTCGATCTGGGCCAAATTGCCCATACAAATGATTTTGGTGCCTGGCCCCGCGCGGGTGATCAGCGTCTTCATCTGCTTGGGCGTCAGATTTTGTGCTTCGTCGATGATGACGTACTTGTTCATGAAGGTGCGCCCGCGCATGAAGTTCATGCTCTTGATCTTGATGCGGCTGCGGATCAGCTCATTGGTGGCCGCGCGCCCCCAGTCTCCGGCGGCGCCGTCGGTCTTGGCCAGCACTTCCAGGTTGTCGTCCAGCGCGCCCATCCAGGGGCCCATCTTCTCCTGCTCGTCACCGGGCAGGAATCCGATGTCCTCGCCCACCGGCACCGTCACGCGCGTGACGATGATCTCGGTGTGCTGGACGACCGCCGCTACACCGAGATCATCGTCACCCGCGTGACGGTGATCTCGGTGTAGCGGCGGTCGTCCAGCACCTGGGCCAGCCCGGCGGCCAGCGTCAT
>DAOQRI010000490.1:0-2733 GCA_035355475.1 Rhodoferax sp.
GTACGCGCGCATGTCTCCCCAAGCCCCGTTAGAAGCCTGAATCCCTCATACCAGTATGCGCCGGCAGCCATGAGCAACAAACAGCCACAGTAGGTTGCGACTGCAGGTTCCGCCCATCCGTTCAGGGATAAAGAAATTCCAGCAGCTACCATCAGTGCACTGCCTTGCGCCACCTGCATCAAACCAGGAACGGGCCTCGCCAGAACTCGGTTGAAGACCCAGAGTACGCATGGTCCGATCATCCCAACAACGCACAAAGTCAACGTGAACATGCGCACGTCCACGACACCAAAATTACCCACGGCAATTCCTTGTTCACCTGCATCAACCGGGTTGCAGGACTCACCCGTACCCATAAATGTGCCAGCGTTCACCCTGCGAATCGCTCTGGCAAAAGGCCCCTCAAACCCCCCTTTTGACCAACAGAACGACGAGAAATATCGGTATTGCTTAAAAATCCACTAATTCCTCTGTCTTTGATGGGATACATATGCCATTTGCATGGCCGGCCCCCACCTCCAAGGTTGCATAGTTGAAGTTTCCAATTGCCAGGTGTGCCCGCTCAAGACCACTGGGCTGGTCAACCGACCATCCACCATCCCAACGTTTCCCACTAGCTGCTGCACGAACGAACGAAGAGCTATCCACTGAAGAAACCCCCGCTGCATACAGAGATCGCACCATCTCAGGCTCGCCCATGCCGAAAGCATGAAGAACCGCATCACTAGCCATCAATGACCGTATTCGCCTGGTGACTTGCAGCAAGAATTCCCTTCGCGATGCGCGTGGTACAAAACCACCCATCGCCAAATCTTTGAAGCCCATCGCAAGTAAACGCTGAGCACATTCGACGTAGCTTTCCTCGTCCCATCCTTGAACGGACCCAAAAAGTCGAAGTGACGTCCCTTCCGAGTGCTGAATCGCCCATTGCGCATTCATCAGGGTCCAGTGCAACCGCCTCTCCCGTTCAACTGGGTCGTCAAGTGACGGGGGAATTGGGAAGTCCAGGGTTGACCCCCACTGTGCCTTTTGATGTTGCAGTTCCAGAACTTTCTCGGGAGTGATGACATCAACGTCCCCTTCCACGGACCGTCTGATGTTTGCCAGTCCATCCTCCCTTTCCACTAACTCCGCACCTTCCAGCAGCAGAGCGAATCCTCCTGAATCTATGAAAACAGGCAGCTCAGTTTCAGCATCCATTTCCTGAGCGTAGTGGTAACTCACCATCAGCATGTCCGCGAACCGTGGCATGAAAGGCCTGATCAGACTATCCAGCGGGTACTCATTCCCCCACGTTGTAACCGGCAGATACGCTGGCAAGCGCACCACGCCTTTGTTTGTCGTTATCTCCACTTTTGACCTCCATACGCGGAATTGCTCCACTCTTCTTCCAGTACAAACCCGCCATCGCCTGACGGGAACCCCGTATCAAACCGTGGAATCTCCGGGTCCCCCTGAAGATGCAAAACCGCGATCTTGTGCTTGCAAAGGCGGCCCTTTCGAGCGTCAGCACAATCGCACTCCAACAATCCATCTGCTGCAACCATCACAGAGTGCGGCTCACTTCCACCGGTGACTTCCCACTGTGCGCCAATCACCTCAACTGTTAAGTCTTTTGCGCGCATCCAGCGGTAAAAGTCCAATCCCCTGGCCAGACCATTCCTTGACCCGGTTGTTTGCCCGTACTCTTTGCAAACCTCCCGATAACGGAATGCGCCACCTTTGGTCACCAGTTCTCCGGCCTGCTCAATCCACTTTCCAGCACGATTGAATGAAATTCCGTCAACGGCAGCTACCTCACTTGGATCTGCTTGAGCCAGCGTCTCGATGTCTTCAAAGCCCGCGCCAACAAGGCGCCGTGCCATGACCGGGCCTACGCCGTCGATCAATGCGAGAGTTGCCCCTTCGTCATCCAGTCCAGCGCACACCATCGCGCACAGTGCACCAGCCTTTTCAACAAGTCCCGCCTCATCTGCTAAACCTTCGTCCGCCACTTTGCGCGGCTTGCTGTTAACCATGGCCGAAAAAGCCTGAAGCAAGCGGACTGCTTCCTTGCGTGCTTCCTCGACTTCATGCGTCTGTGCACCAAACAGCTCGGCAGCCTCGTCTACGTCACCCAGCCGGGTCCATGCACGCAGCACCAGGGCCGTTCTGACCGCACCAATCAGATCCTTTCCAGACTGACCCATCACAGATTTGCGAACTACCTCCGTGAGCGTGCGAAGTTGCATGGGTTCGCGGTCAATGGCATCCTGCAGCAACACCACATCGTCATGATCGACACGCAACCGCGCTGTGAAATCGGGAGCCGCGCACATGGCAACCAGCAGATCGAATAGGGTTGCGTCTGGCAATGAAGCTTCCAGCCGCTTCCAGGAAATGACCGTTTTGGCAGTCAACTGGAACCGCGTGGCAATGCGCCCGATGCGTGTAGCCCTGATGTACCCCAGTTCATTCTGATCGAGCATGTCTGCCCGAACCATCTCGGCAACACTGGCATCGACTTTCTTGGCGATTTCTCCGGGCGTGTGCGCCTGGCCCATGAGAGTATTGGCCATGATGCGTTGAGCCTGCTCAGTCTTGAGGGCCATGCGCGACCCAAATGTCACCATCAACTGCTCGCAAAACCCCGTATCGAATATCAATTGACTGTTGATGGGTTCGAATTGGCCTTTGATGTAGCGGCGTGCCGCCACCTGGTTCCACGCAGGTGCGATCAGCACAACCTCGCCA
>DAOQRI010000491.1:0-2717 GCA_035355475.1 Rhodoferax sp.
AACCCTGCAAGGATTTCGCTGATCCATGCTTCTAGCTAGGGGTAAACCCACGTGAACGCATTCAATCCCCGCGTTGGGCCTTGACTACAATTCGACTCACTTGCAGGGCGCCTGAGCCTTAGTGGCAGGGTTTTTGCTATCGGTCAGGTGCGGTTTACGCAACCGACGGGAGTCTTGGGCGTCAGCCAATCATTCGGAGAACCTCTATGGATATTTTGTTGCAGCAGATCATCAACGGTCTGGTGTTGGGCAGCATGTATGCGCTGATTGCACTGGGTTACACCATGGTGTACGGCATCATCAACCTCATCAACTTTGCCCATGGAGAGGTGATGATGGTGGGTGCGTTGACTAGCTGGACCATCATTGGGTTGATGCAGGAGTCCATGCCAGGAACGCCGGGCTACATTATTCTGATCATTGCGCTGGTGATCGCTTGCATTGTGGCGGCCGCACTCAATTTCACCATTGAAAAGGTGGCGTACCGCCCCCTGCGCAATAGTCCCAAGTTGGCGCCACTTATTACCGCGATCGGGATGTCGATCCTCTTGCAGACCTTGGCAATGATCATCTGGAAGCCCAACTACAAGTCGTATCCCACGCTGCTGTCCAACACGCCGATCGAGATTGGTGGCGCGGTCATTTCGCCCACCCAGGTCATGATTCTCGGGTTTACGGCGGTATCGCTGGCTGTGCTGATGTGGCTGGTGAATTACACCAAGCTGGGGCGTGCAATGCGCGCCACGGCTGAGAATCCCCGGGTAGCGGGTCTGATGGGCGTCAAGCCCGACGTAGTGATTTCGGCGACCTTCATCATTGGCGCCGTTCTGGCGGCCATTGCCGGGGTCATGTACGCATCGAACTATGGCACCGCCCAGCACGCCATGGGTTTTCTGCCAGGATTGAAAGCCTTTACAGCTGCGGTGTTTGGTGGCATTGGCAATCTGGCAGGAGCCGTGGTTGGTGCCATTTTGCTGGGCCTGATCGAGTCCATTGGTGCCGGTTATATCGGAGCGTTGACGGGCGGCGTTTTGGGCAGCCACTATTCCGACATTTTTGCGTTCATCGTCCTGATCATTGTGCTGACGCTGCGACCCTCGGGCCTGCTGGGTGAGCGGGTGGCAGATCGCGCCTGAGGAGTTCCGTATGAAAAATCAAAAGATATTTGTCTTCCTGGCCGCTGCGGTTGGCTTGTTGGTTCTGCCGCTCGTGTTGCAGAGTTTTGGCAACGCCTGGGTGCGCATTGCCGATATGGCTCTGCTGTTTGTCCTTCTGTCGCTCGGGTTGAACATTGTGGTGGGCTATGCCGGACTGCTGGATCTGGGCTACGTGGCATTTTTCGCCATTGGTGCCTATATGTTTGGCTTGATGGCGTCGCCGCAGCTTACTGACACCTTCCCGGCCATTGCGACGATGTTCCCAGCGGGGCTTCATACACCGTTGTGGATCGTGATTCCTTTGTCTGCCGGCCTTGCGGGGCTCTTTGGGGTCTTGCTGGGTGCGCCCACCTTGCGTTTGCGTGGCGACTACCTGGCCATTGTGACTCTGGGGTTTGGTGAAATCATCCGCGTTTTCCTGAATAACCTGGACCAGCCAGTCAACATCACCAATGGACCCAAGGGCATTAGTCAAATCGATTCTCTGCACTTTTTCGGTATGGATTTGGGCAAGAAAATGATGGTGGGCGAGTTCGAGTTGGCATCGGTCTCGCTGTACTACTACCTGTTCCTGGTGCTGGTCGTGGTGAGCGTTGTCATTTGCCATCGGCTGGAGTTGTCGCGCGTCGGTCGGGCCTGGATGGCCATTCGTGAGGACGAAATCGCCGCCAAAGCCATGGGTATCAACACCCGCAACCTGAAGTTGCTGGCCTTCGGCATGGGTGCCACATTTGGGGGTGTTTCGGGTGCCATGTTTGCTGCATTTCAAGGCTTCATTTCACCGGAGTCATTCAGCCTGATGGAGTCGGTGATGATCGTCGCGATGGTGGTGCTCGGTGGTGTCGGGCACTTGCCGGGTGTCATCCTCGGGGCGGTTTTGTTGTCCGCGCTGCCTGAGGTCCTGCGCTACATTGCCGGGCCGCTACAGGACATGACGGGCGGACGGCTTGATGCCTCCATCCTGCGCCAATTGCTGATTGCTTTAGCGATGATCAGCGTCATGCTATTGCGCCCACGTGGTCTATGGCCTTCGCCAGAACATGGCAAGTCCCTACAAAACGTGAAGAGCTGAACGGAGCCAACATGACAGATACAGTACTTAACGTCGCAGGTGTTTCCAAGCGATTTGGCGGACTGCAAGCCCTCAGCGATGTGGGCATCAACATCAAGCGCGGACAGGTGTACGGATTGATCGGCCCCAACGGTGCCGGCAAGACTACTTTTTTCAATGTGCTGACGGGGCTTTACACGCCCGATAGCGGGACGTTCGAGTTGGCAGGCAAGACCTACCAGCCCACTGCGGTGCACGCGGTTGCCAAGGCGGGTATTGCACGGACGTTTCAAAACATTCGCCTGTTTGCAGAAATGACGGCTCTGGAAAACGTCATGGTCGGGCGCCACATCCGCACCCACTCCGGCTTGCTGGGTGCCGTCTTTCGCACAGCCAGTTTCAAGGCCGAAGAGGCCGCCATAGCCAGCCGGTCACAGGAACTCCTGGACTATGTTGGAATTGGAAAATTTGCGGACTACAAGGCGCGCACCTTGAGCTATGGCGACCAG
>DAOQRI010000492.1:0-2711 GCA_035355475.1 Rhodoferax sp.
ACCAGGGCCAGAACACCTGCATCTTCTCCACCGAGTTCAGCCTGAAGGTGATGGGTGACATTGCTGAGTATTTTGTACACCACAACGTGCGCAACTTCTACTCGGTGTCGATCTCGGGTTATCACATTGCGGAGGCCGGCGCCAATCCCATCAGTCAGTTGGCCTTCACCCTGAGCAACGGCTTCACACTGGTGGAAGCCTATCTGGCGCGGGGCATGCACATCGACGACTTTGCGCCCAACCTGAGCTTCTTCTTCAGCAACGGCATGGACCCCGAGTACACGGTCATGGGCCGCGTGGCACGGCGCATCTGGGCGGTTGCCATGAAGGAGAAATATGGTGCCAACGAGCGCTCACAAAAACTGAAGTACCACATTCAAACCAGTGGCCGCAGCCTGCACGCACAGGAGATCCAGTTCAACGACATCCGCACCACGCTGCAGGCGTTGATCGCGATTTACGACAACTGCAACAGCCTGCACACCAACGCATTTGACGAGGCAATCACCACGCCCACTGAAGATTCTGTGCGCCGCGCCATGGCCATTCAGCTCATCATCAACCGTGAATGGGGCCTGGCCAAGAACGAAAACCCCAACCAGGGCGCCTTCATCATCGAAGAGCTAACCGAGCTGGTGGAAGAGGCAGTTCTGTCCGAGTTCACGGCGATTGCCGACCGTGGCGGTGTGCTCGGCGCGATGGAGACAGGCTACCAGCGCGGCAAGATCCAGGACGAGAGCATGACCTACGAGATGCTCAAGCACACCGGCGAGCTGCCCATCATCGGTGTCAACACCTTCCGCAACCCGCATGGCGATGCCGTGCTGGACAAGCTGGAGCTGGCCCGCTCAACCGATGAGGAAAAGCAGAGCCAGTTGAAGCGCCTGGCCGAGTTCCACGCCACCCACGCCGCTGAATCACCGGCGGCCCTCAAACGCCTGCAGCAGGCCGTTATTGACAACAAGAATGTGTTTGAAGTGCTGATGGACGCGGTGCGGGTCTGCTCGCTGGGGCAAATTACCAATGCGCTGTTTGAAGTGGGTGGTCAGTACCGGCGCAGTATGTAGTCTGCAGCGCTGCATAGGCAAGGCAACTCCGCTCTAGGCCCGAGCGCCATGCATTCACGCCACCAAGATGGCGTCCTGGTGATTGGCAATATGCAGCGCGTGGGCCACGGCGAAGTCACGCTGGCCCAGGGCTCCGTAGGCGAAGTGCGGCTGCAGTGCGCCAGTGTGGCGCTGAAAGCGCTGCACCGCGGCTCGCAATCGCGCGACACCCGGCTTCCAGTCCTGGACCTGTGGCAAGACTGGTGCTCCGGGGATGGGGTCGGTCAAGCCGTGGGTCATTTGGCCGCGCAGCTTGAATACCGCAAAGGCTGCCGCCCCCAGCGTGGACTGAAACAGCGCGCTCTTGGGTTGCGGAAAACCATCCAAACTCATGTCAACGCTTTGTGCCAAGTGTTCCAACACGGCGGCCATGGGCCAGGTAGTGGTGCTGGTGACTTGCGATGCACGCTCCAGGCGGTCCAGCCACCGCATGACATCGTCCAGCGATTGGACCTTTGGGGCATCGGCCATGGCGACTCCTGTTGAAAGGACAAGTGGCGTGATGAGGAAGTGCCTTCTGTTCATGCCCAAAATCATACGCACATTGGATGTTCTTGGCAGGCTGGGAAGAATTTGAACTCCAGCTCTCTCGGAGATTGCGCAGACAGCTATAAAACTGAGAGCTTTTGTGCCTTGTGGAGCTTTTGGGGGCAGCAAGCTGCGGTATGCTCGCTACCGCATGCAAACCCCATGGCGATCCCGTGGCGTTTGCGGTAATGTTCGACTGCGCTTGGCTATCCGCCAAATGCCCAGTTCTTGTTGAAACCTGCTGCAGGACACAAACCTGCAAGGAGTGAATGCCTATGCCACCGTACGAGCCGTTGCGTCTGCATGTGCCGGAGCCCACTGGGCGACCGGGCCATGACACCGATTTTTCCTACCTCCCCCTGTCTGAAGCCGGTGCCGTGCGCCGCCCCCCAGTCGACGTGCAGGCCGCGCAGACCAGCGACCTGGCATTTACGCTGATCCGTGTCCTCGACAAGGACGGCAACGCCGTTGGCCCCTGGGCGCCCGAAGTGGATGCGGCCCTGTTGAAAAAGGGTTTGCGTGCCATGCTCAGGACGCGGTCTTTTGACGTGCGCATGCAGTTGGCACAGCGGCAGAAGAAGATGTCGTTTTACATGCAGTGCCTGGGTGAGGAAGCCATCGCCTGTGCCCACGCTATGGCTCTGGTTGATGGCGACATGTGTTTCCCCACCTACCGCCAGCAGGGCCTGCTGCTCGCGCGTGACGACTGCAATATGGTGGAGATGATCTGCCAGTTGTACTCCAACCAGAACGACCCGCTCAAAGGCAGGCAACTGCCGGTGATGTACTCCAGCAAGAAGCAGGGTTTTTTCTCGATCTCGGGCAACCTGGCCACGCAAGTCATTCAGGCCGTAGGCTGGGCCATGGCGTCCGCCATCAAGGGCGACACCAAGGTGGCATCGAGCTGGATTGGCGACGGCGCCACCGCCGAGGCCGACTTCCACACCGGGGTCACCTTTGCCCATGTGTACCGCGCACCGGTGATCCTGAACGTGGTCAATAACCAGTGGGCCATTTCCACCTTCCAGGCCATTGCCGGGGGCGAGGGCACGACCTTTGCCGCACGCGGCGTGGGCA
>DAOQRI010000493.1:0-2707 GCA_035355475.1 Rhodoferax sp.
GTCCGGACATTGCTGTGCACTGTGTCGATACGGTAGGCAAGAAGGCGGCCTTCATTCAGCAGGTGGCCGTGAGTTTGAAATTGCCGAACCTGCGCGGCGTACATGCGCGGGTTGAGTCTTTGGCGGACAAGTACGAGGTTGTCAGTTCGCGTGCCTTCGCTTCTTTGGTCGACTTTACGAATTGGTCCGTAGGCGCATTGGCAGAGCAGGGTGTCTGGATGGCTATGAAGGGCAAGCACCCGGCGGATGAAATGGCTGCGCTGCCAGCGGATGTGGAAGTGTTTCACGTGGAACAGCTGGTGGTGCCGGGGCTGGATGCGGAGCGGTGCATTGTTTGGATGCGCAGGAAGGGCTAATACCTTTCTCGCTCGCAAGTGTTTGTGGGGGCTTCGGATCGGGCGGGCTATGCGTTTTGCTCCGTGTCCCCCGCCCGCTGCGCAGGCTCCTCCTTAACCTGCGCAAAACGCATAGCCCGCCCGATCCTGCGGGGCTCGCTTTGCCTACTGCACTCCCGGGCTGCAGTCGCATTCTTCCCTATGTAGTAGCTGCAACACGATTGATCCGCAGTGCAAGGTCTGCCACGCTGTGGAAAATATCCCGTTTCGCCATGCTGTCAAAGTGATACGGGGCAACTTTGCTTCTGCCGCTACAACTCCAGCAACAGGCGCGGGGTGTGCGTTTTGCGCAGGTCAAGGAGGAGTCCGCGCAGCGGGCGGGGGACACGGAGCAAAACGTACGCCCTGCGCCTGTTGCGCGCAGCGAACAGAATGCAACTAGCGATGAGCACACAAACAAAAGCGCATGCATTCGAAGTGTCTCCAGTCGCAGAAGGGTACAAAAACACTTCGCCAAAATTCCAACGTAAACTCGCTCTTTCCCCAGAAAGAACCCAATCATGCTCGGCGTCACCGACTACGGCACTTTTGTCGTCACCATCATCGTGTTTTTGCTCATCCCCGGGCCGGGAAATCTGGCATTGATCACCTCCACAAGCAAAGGTGGTATCGCAGGTGGGTTGGCTGCAACCATGGGTGTTATTGGGGGTGACCAAGTCCTGATGTGGTCGGCGGTCGCGGGTGTGGCGGCTTTGCTGGCGGCTTACCCGGATGCGTTCAACTTAGTTCAGTGGGTGGGCGCAGCCTACCTTGCCTGGCTGGGAGCCAAGATGCTGCTGGCCAAGCCCGGTGCGGCACCCGTGCTCAACATCACGGCGGGACATTACTTCCGCCAGGCGCTCATGATCACCTTGCTGAACCCGAAGGCCATCCTGTTCTATATGGCCTTCTTCCCGCTGTTTGTGGACCCGGCTCGCCAGCAGGGCTTGATCACCTACGGTTTCATGGCAGCCACCATTGCGGTGATCACCTTCTTGTATGGACTGACATCCGTGCTGTTGACCCACTTCCTGGCAGAGCGGATTCGCGCCAATCCCTCGATATCACGCGTACTGGAAAAGGTCGCCGGGCTGTTCTTGATCGGTTTTGGCATCAAGCTGGCGGTATCACGCTAGGCCACTTGTTTCACGTGAAACACTGAAGCGCTTCTGTTCAATCCATTTCTCCGAATAGCTCCCATGGCCAAAATCTTCTGCGTTGCCAACCAAAAGGGTGGCGTTGGCAAAACCACTACAACCGTCAATCTGGCGGCCGGTCTGGCCAAGGTCGGACAGCGGGTCTTGATGATTGACCTGGACCCGCAGGGAAATGCCACCATGGGCTCGGGGGTGGATAAACGCAAGCTGGAGCTTTCCGTCTACGACGTGCTGCTTGAGTCGGCATCAATCGCAGAGGCACGTGCACAAAGCGACAAGCTCAAAGACGCCGGCTGCAGCTACGACATTCTGGGCGCGAACCGCGAACTGGCTGGTGCCGAAGTGGAACTGGTGGAGGTAGAACGGCGCGAGAAACGCCTCAAGCAAGCCATCGCCGCTGTAGACGGCGAGTACGACTTTGTGCTCATCGATTGCCCGCCATCCCTCTCCATGCTGACCCTCAACGGCCTGTGCTGTGCACATGGCGTGATCGTGCCCATGCAGTGTGAGTACTTTGCACTGGAAGGCCTGACCGATCTGGTCAACACCATCAAGCAGGTCAAGGCCAACCTCAACGACGACCTGCAAATCATTGGCCTGCTGCGGGTCATGTTTGACCCGCGCATCACCTTGCAACAGCAGGTCAGTGACCAGCTCAAGTCCCACTTTGGCGACAAGGTGTTTGACTCGGTCATTCCGCGCAATGTTCGCCTGGCTGAGGCGCCGAGCTATGGGGTTCCCGGTGTGGTGTTCGATCCGTCCAGCAAAGGGGCGCAGGCATTTGTGGCCTTTGCGCAGGAGATGGTGAACCGCATCCAGACCCTGTGAAAGCAGGCCAATGAAACCCACCGTTTTCATCCTGCCAGGTTGGCAGAATTCTGGTCCTGAACACTGGCAAAGCCGGTGGGAAACCTTGCATGGATACACCCGTGTGCAGCAGAACGACTGGATGCAGCCGTTGCGCGGTGACTGGATGGTGCAGTTGGAAGAATCGGTGTTGGCGACCGACGGCCCCATTGTTCTGGCGGCCCACAGTCTGGGGTGCATCTTGACTGCGGCCTGGGCTTCGCACTCTCGCAACACCCACCGGATACGGGGAGCACTGCTGGTCGCACCCGGCGACCCGAGCGGGAAGAGTTGCGCGCCGCGCTTAAGAGCTGGTCGCCGGTGCCGCAG
>DAOQRI010000494.1:0-2700 GCA_035355475.1 Rhodoferax sp.
GTGGTCTCGCCGAGAAATAGGGTCATGATGGTTAAGCCAATCAATATGGCACAAAATGTCAGCAGTGCAATGCAGAAGTTGACGAGTCGTCCGCGGCTGCGCAGATGACCCAGTTCAGCAAATTCGGCAGCCATTGGATGATCTGCCGGGCTGGCATCAATGCGTGTTTCCAGCACACGGGCTCGATCAATAATTCGCGCCAGACGACCCGCTACTGTGCCAATCATGGCCGCCACGGCAGTCAGGAGAAAAACCGGCGCTACTGCCAATTGAATCCCGTGTGAAACGGTGTCCAGGTTGCTTGCAAAAAACATGAAAATCTCCAAGGGCACAGTAGTACCGGAGTGGAGACTCTACAACGCTATGCTCTGTAATTTGCCTTCAGCAGTAGGTTGTGTAGTCAATCTGCTTAATGTACTGCCCTGATTGTTTCTACCTGTGGACGCGCGTCTACAAGCGGTTCAATGTTGAAATAGGCGATATAACACCCTAGGCTTGCGTCCGTAGTATGTGAATAGTGGGTAGCAAACTCGGGTACCGGTCAATTCGCGCTGAAGTTCTTCCAGCATGAAAGTAGTGACATCGATCAGTGGGTAGTTGAGAGCTGTTGCAACAGGAACCCAGTGCAGGTCGTGTAACTCACCGTCACCCTGTAGATCACCTTCAAATTGATCGGCACGCGCAGCAAAGAACCGCGCGTGGTATCGAACCGGACTGAAAACCGGTGTGATCGCTCGTCCAAGGTATTGAAGGCAGGAGAATTTGGTGTCTGGTTTCAAAGCCAGACCGGTCTCTTCCCTTGTCTCCCGGATTGCGGCTGCTGCCAGCGCGTGTGCCAACGCCAAGTTGGACCCAACCCCCATGTGTGAGGCATGCTGAACCGACCCAGAAGGTCGCGAGAAGTCCGACCGGTCGACTGCGCCTCCCGGAAAGACATAGATGTCTGGGGCGAATTTGGCGCGAAGGTGACGCTTGCCCATCAGCACTTCAGTGTCCGCTTCTCCGGTTCGGTACAGAATAAGACTGGCGGCATTGCGTGGCTTATTTAACGTTTTGGGCTCAGGCGATACCGGAGAGTTTTGCGGGTTCATGGTGCCATCGAGACTGGCGACATTGCCAGAACGTTCAACTGTATCAATGGAATGGCGGGAAGAGCAATCAAGATTCAACGGCCTTTACCGATATACCTAAAACCATATACACGACCACCGGGAATCAAATGAACGTATCGAGCACCACTGCGACATTGGTAACAACCTCCACCGTGCAAAGCGATACGCCTGACGCAATAATTATTGCTGTTCTACGAAAGGCTCTGGACCTCCAAGGATCTGCGGCAAAGACTCTGATTGAGGCGCTTCCTCAACCAACACTTGCAACGCAAGGAAATGTGGGGACCAAGGTCAATACCTTTGCCTGACCGCGCTACATTGGCCAGCAAGTTAATTTAAGGCAGCGCTTCTTTGCATCCGATATTTCTGTTTTATCAAAACTCTCGTCCATGGTGGCGATCCAGTAGAGTTAAAGTCCAGCCTCAGTGTCGGTTCATTTGTAGATTCTGAGATGTCCAATCCGTCCGTTTTACGCCCAGCCGAAGAGTTGCTGCTGCAGGCATGGCACTGCTATCAGTCCGGGGCGTTGGACGGTGCAATTTGTTCAGCGCGTGCCGCTTGCGCACTGGATTCAGACCGACCTGATTGCACGGCTGCGCTGGGATGGTTCTTGCTTGAAAGCGGGCAGCCAGAGGAAGCGCAAAGCGTGTTGGAGCTTGGGCTGGAGCGCCATCCTCAATTTGCGGTGCTGTCCTGGTATCTGGGTATCGTGTACTTCAGAGCGCGCAGACTGGATGCTGCGTGCGAGTCGTTGAAGCGGGCACTGCAGCAGGATTCACAACTGGATGAAGCTGCGGCGGCCCTTGCTTGGGTACTGCATGATCTGGGTGAGCTCGATGAGGCGACAAACTGGTCCAGACTTGCGATAGAGGCCAAGCCAATCGCGTTGCGCCATGCGCAATTGGGATGGTTGCTGCTGGCACAAGAAAGGTACGACGAAGCAGTGCCGCCGCTGCGTGCGGCATTGGCGCAGGAGCCCGGTTTAGCGAACGTGCGCGCTAATTTGGCACTCGCTTTGGAGCGATTGGGGTGTCACACGGAAGTCCAAGCGGTTCGCGCCGCCGGGTTTGTGCTCGAAGATGAGTTGCGCTTTCAGCGAGCCGCTGCGCAGCAAGCATCGTTTCCCAATAGGGATTCTGTGTTGCTCCCCTATGGAGACTACGTTTCGCCCGGACTGCAGGTTGTACTGCCGGACGTTCACTTCCCAAACATGGTTCTCGGTGATGCCGCTCAGTGCCGCTGGCAATACTTCAGGCGGGAGATTCCCCACAATTGGTATGTTGACCGTCGCGATCCGGAATGTGGCTTTGTCAGCCGGGATGAGGCGGCGATCCTGTTTAACACTGCCCTCATGTTCAAGGGCAAAAGGGCTCTGGAAATCGGCTGCTGGATGGGCTGGTCGGCCTGCCACATGGCTTTGGGTGGAGTCCATCTGACAGTTATTGACCCTCTGCTAGATCAGTCTCCCAATCGGGAAAGCGTGCCCCAATCTTTGTCATCAGCCGTCCGGTCCTTCGGCACGTTTGGTACGTTATCGCTGGTACCTGGCCGAAGCCCCCAAATGGTAGACGAGATGGCATCTGGAGCG
>DAOQRI010000495.1:0-2690 GCA_035355475.1 Rhodoferax sp.
CGTGGGCAGCGAACTGTTTGGCCGCCGGGTCGGCCTGGCGCTCGCATTCCTGGTGGCGGTGTCGAGCTGGCTGGTAACGCTCAGCCGTCTTGGCATGTTTGCCACCAGCAGCACGCCGTTCTTCTCGCTGGCTGCTCTGGGCTTTCTGCTGCGCGGGCTGCGGCGAGGGCGGTTGGTTGAGTTTGCGTTGAGCGGCCTCTTCCTTGGGCTAGGGCTCTGTTTCTACACATCGTTCCGGCTCTTTGTGCCGGTGGTGAGCCTGTTCTTGCTGTACGCGGCATTCTACGAATGGCGGCGAACGCATGCTTCTCCCCCTATTCGCTTCTGGCTTGGCGTGGCAATTATCGGGGTTACCGCGGTGATTGTAGTGGCGCCACTGGTCTGGTTTGCTACCGCGCACCCGGATATTTACTGGACGCGCGTGGAGCAGACCTTTATTTTTGCCGGCAAAAGCGAAGCCCAGCGGCTGCCGGCGCTGCTCGAGAATATCAAGCGGCACGTGCTAATGTTCAACTGGAAGGGTGACCCTAACGGCCGGCACAACTTCCCGGGCGCGCCCATGCTTGACGATATCAGTGCGGCCTTGATGGTGGTCGGGCTGGCCTACAGTCTGCGACGGATCCGTGACCCCCGCTACGCGCTGCTGCCGCTGTGGCTGGGCTTGACGCTGCTGGGCGGCATCCTGTCACTTGACTTTGAGGCGCCGCAGTCGCTGCGGGCGAACGGCTCCTTAGGTGCAGCCTACGTACTGGCGGTCGTGCCGATCGCAGTGCTGGTGCGCGCCTGGCGTGTGGGCGACGGCCGGTATTACCCAAACTGGGTGTGGTGGCCCGTGGCCGGGGTATTAGCGCTGGCTGGGATCGCCAATGTCGACACCCCACCAGCGGGTGGCTCTCCACTTGGCTGCTACATCATGGCTGACGCGTTTGTTGCCGATAAAAAAAATCAATGGCTCGCCCGACGAGCCCCCTGTGTTGAAACGCGTCAGCCCTTTGGCTTGCACGTGTCTGAGCTGGTCGGTGTTGGCACGGATGTCGGTTTTAGTGAGAAACGGCAAGCGCTGCAGGTCTGCGATACTTTGGACACAGGCAACATCGAAGTCAAGCTGGGCAAACAAGTCACGGTAATATGGCACATTGATCGCCACGTCTTGCAATAGTTCGCGCAGTCGCTGCAACTGCAACGCCGCGATGTGATCAGCGGACCACCACTGGACCTCTTCCATCTGTCGGCGCAAGGCCACGCTGTTGTGACGCTTGAGGAACTCATGCACAGGAAACAAGAACTTTGAGACTAAAGACGTATACAAACCCATGTCAAATCCGGTTGGTCAGGGAGTAGCCGTCATGGCCTGCCTATAAACTGTTGCGAGTACGGGCTGGACACAAGTCCAAGTATAGCGCTGTGCCTCTTGAATTCCAGCCTTTGCGCGTTGCTGCCAGAGCGCCGCGTCTGACAACAACGCCACGCACGCTTGCGCCATCGCCGCCGGATCCGCAGGTAAAACCAGAGAGGCGGTAACCCCGTCCTGCGCCAAATGTGGAATGCCGCCCACATTGGTGCTGACCACCGGCACTCCGCTAGCCCAAGCCTCCAGCACAGAGTTGGGCATATTGTCGGCCAAGCTTGGGTTGAGCATGAGGTCGGCACTGCGGTATAGATCGGCCATGGCATCGCGCTCAAGGCGCCCGCTGAACTGGACTACATCGGCCAATCCCATGTCTTGAACGGCCTGGCGCAGGCGAGGCTCGTCGGGACCGCTACCGGCAATGGTCAAACGCGCATGCGGAAAGCTCGCTCTGACATTCTGGAATGCGCGGATGGCGGTCAGGTTGTCATATAGAGGCTCCAGGTTTCGCGCAACCAACAAATGTGGAACACCAGCTAGAGTCGGGTCGCGAGGACGAAAACGGCTGAGGTCGATAATGTTGGGAACAATGCCTGCAGGCATTCCAAACCGGGCAAAAACGCCCTGCAAAAAACCCGACGGCACCACCAGTGCATGGGTCTTTCGCATAGTGAAGCGAACCCAAGCCCCAGCGCTTTCCAAAAATTCAGCCGCCTCGCCCCCCCTGTAATTGACCACCACCGCGACACCGCGGCTGCGTGCCACCCAGACGGCCGGCGTGGCAAATAAATGCCAAGACCAGCCGGAATTGGCCATGATGTGAAAGATATCCACCTGACCTGCTGCCCGCCAAAGCGCCGCCATATAAGGGCACAGTCTGAACACCGAGCGCAGCAAGGGCAAGCCTGCCACCCAGCTTGGCCAATATGGTGCATTGACTTGCACAGATGTGACAGTGGCGCCCGCTGCAGCCAACAACTCGGCTAATTGCCGGGTCTGATTAGCCATGCCGCCTGAGGGCGGCGGCATCGGCCCGATCAGTCCGATGCGCAGTCCAGCTAGGCCTAGCGAGGTCATGCCCTTGAAGCCAGCGAAGCATAGACCCTGGCATAGTTGGCCACACTGGTAGTCCAATTGCGTTCTTTCTCAACAAATTGACGACCGGCTTCGCACATATCTGGCCAAAGCTCTTGAGCCGCCAAAAGATCGATCAGCGTTTGCGTCAATGCCTCTGTGCTGCCCGCTTTGAACAGCATGCCGGTCTCGCCATGGCGAATGAGTTCCTTGTGCCCACCCACGTCAGACGCAACCAGTAAACGGCCCTGGGCCATGGCTTCAAGCG
>DAOQRI010000496.1:0-2675 GCA_035355475.1 Rhodoferax sp.
CGGTGTCGGCCAGGGTGCCGTCGACATCGAAAATCAGGGCTTGCAGGGCGGTTGCAGACATGGAAAAAGGGCTTCATATCAGTGAGGAATGATTTACTTTAATCGGCTTAACTCATAAACTCCAATCACGTTTTATTGAAAACTCATCAGACAAATCTGATGAACAGGAGGATTCTCATGCGCCCCTACACCCTGAAGCAAATCCAGACCTTTCTGGAAGTGGCACGCCAGCGATCGGTTTCCAAAGCGGCCGAGCGGCTGTTTGTGACCCAGCCTGCGGTGTCCATGCAAATCCGCCAGTTGGAGGACGCGTTTGGCGTACCGCTGATAGAGCCGGTGGGCCGCAACATCGGTCTCACCCACGCGGGCGAGGCGTTCCAGACCTATGCCATTGCCGCCATGGGCCAGCTAAAGGACCTGGAAGCCCTGATGGCCGAGCATGTAGGGCTGCAAAAAGGCCGCATTGACCTGGCCGTAGTCAGTACCGCCAAATACTTCATCCCCATGCTGCTGGTGCGTTTTGGCAAGCTGTTCAAGGGCATTGACATCCAGCTCAAAATCGACAACCGCGAGAACATCCTGGGCCTGCTGGCCCGCAACGAAGCCGATCTGGTGGTGATGGGTCGCGCCCCCGCCAACCTGGACTGTGAGGCGATACCCTTCGCCACCAACCCGCTGGCCATCGTCTCGGCGCCCGATCACACTCTGGTGCGCCGCAAGCAATTGCCGTTTTCAGCCCTAGGGGAACACCGCTTTGTGGTGCGCGAGGAAGGCTCGGGCACGCGCGCGGCCATGGAGCGCCTGTTTGCCGAGCACCAGACGACACTGAACGTAGAAATGGAAATGCCCAGCAACGAAACCATTAAACAGGCGGTTATGGCCGGCATGGGTCTGAGCTTCCTGAGCCTGCGCACGGTACGCCATGAACTGGCAAGCGGTCACATTGCGCTGATCGACATTGAGGGACTGCCGTCCGTAGGCCACTGGTATGTAACCCATATGAGCCACAAAAAGCTCTCCCCCGCCGCCCGCGCCTTCAAGGAATTTCTGATTGAGCAAGGGGGGGCGCTGATGGATTCATGGAGCTGAATGACGACAGCGCTTTGCCAAAGAGATATTGAAGGTTTGGCGAGTGTTGACCTATCTCAAGTACCGCTGAGTTGCAGGTGCTGACAATGCAAGTCTCTAGGTGCCAGAGACAAGGATTGATCCACCATGAATCGACTTCCGGGCCCATTTGATGCGTTGCTGACACGCCATGGAAACGCTCCGCACCGGTTGGTGCAAATTCTGCGAGAAATCCAAGCGCAACAATCGTGGCTGTCTCCCGACACGCTGAGTGCGGTGGCCAGTGGGTTGGGGCTGCCCCTCGCACATGTAGAGGGAGTAGCAGGCTTCTACCGTTTCTTCTGTGGCCAGCCGGTCGGACAATATCGCGTACTTTTCAGCGACAACGTCACCGACCGCATGGGCGGCAGCGAAGAGATGATGCGCCACTTGCGCCATCTGCTCAAGTTGGAGCCCAACAAGATGCGTGCTGACGGCCGTGTCAGTGTCTCCAGCACATCTTGCACCGGCCTTTGTGACCAGGGGCCAGCGGCACTCATCAATCACCACCACATCGTTACCCGCCTGACGCCAGGCCGTATCGAGCACATGGCGGCACTGATAGAACGTCAGGTCCCCCCTTCCGAGTGGCCCGCCGAATGGTCACGGGTCGACGATCAGATTCGTCTGGCCAATGTCAAGCTGGGCACACAACCCGCTCCGGGCGCAGGCATTGCCGCTGCACTCGCACGCGGTCCGCAGGGCATGCTCGATGACCTCAAGCGCTCCAAACTGCGAGGCCGTGGCGGCGCGGGTTATGCCACGGGTACCAAATGGCAGTTATGTCGCAATGCCCGGTCGGCAACACATTACGTGGTGTGCAACGCCGATGAGGGTGAACCCGGAACTTTCAAAGATCGCGTACTGCTTACGAGCTACGCGGACACGGTGTTTGAGGGCATGACCATTGCTGGCTTCGTGGTGGGCGCACGCAAAGGTCTGGTCTATTTGCGTGGCGAATACCGCTATCTGCTCGACGCGCTCCAAGCAGTAATTGAACGCCGCCGCAGTCAAGGGCTTCTAGGCACTTCCATCCAGGGGCAAGTTGGCTTCGACTTCGACATTGAAATCCATGTTGGAGCGGGGGCCTATGTTTGCGGCGAAGAGTCGGCGCTGATTGAGTCTTTGGAAGGCAAGCGGGGTACGCCGCGCATCCGCCCGCCTTTCCCTGTGGAGCGCGGCTACCTGAATGAGCCCACAACGGTCAACAACGTCGAAACTTTCTGCGCCGTGACGCACATTGCCGTGCACACGGGAGCCTGGTGGGCAAGCATTGGCACACCGCAATCAACTGGCACAAAAATACATTCGGTTTCAGGTGATTGTGAGCGGCCGGGCCTGTATGAGTATCCGTTCGGCACCCGCATAGGCCGCATCCTGGAAGATTGCGGAGCCCGCGACACGCAAGCCGTGCAAGTGGGAGGTCCCTCAGGTGTTTGTATTTCGGCCATGGAATTCGGGCGGCGCATTGGTTTTGAAGATGTGCCAACGGCAGGCGCGTTCATGGTGTTTGACCGCACGCGCGACATGTTTGAAGTGGCACTGAATTTTGCGCAGTTTTTTGCCCA
>DAOQRI010000497.1:0-2674 GCA_035355475.1 Rhodoferax sp.
AGCGTAAGAACTACGGCCTCACCATGCCCGCCTGGGAAGGCGAACCCAGCGTGAGTGCCCATATCGCAGACCTGTATGCCTACCTGAATGCGCGGGCTCAGGGAATGCAGGGACCGGGGCGTCCGGCCCAGTAACAATTCGCAGCGAAGTACGCTATATAAGCAATAGCGATACCGGTATATTCGACAAGAGCTAGAGGTGCATTTCATCAAGTTGAAAGTGGTCTGAGCAACTCTGCCAGATCACTTTCGGTAAACAGAGGTTGCTTGCGCCCGGTCGCTCCGCTGTACATGCTGTCGGCCAGCGCGGCCTTGCGCTCCTGCAGCGCCAGAATGCGCTCCTCAATCGTGCCCTGTGCCACCAGTTTGTAGACAAACACGGTGTGGGTCTGGCCGATGCGGTGTGCGCGGTCGGTGGCCTGGGTTTCCACGGCCGGGTTCCACCACGGGTCGTAGTGGATGACGGTGTCGGCCTGCGGCAGGTTCAGCCCCACGCCGCCCGCCTTCAGGCTGATCAGAAAGATGGGAACCGCGCCGCTGGTGAATTGCTCGATGAGCGCGTCGCGGTTCTGGCTTTGGCCAGTGAGCTTGACCCATGGGATGTCGCGCTGCTTCAGCTCGGCCTCGATCAGCGTCAGCATGCTGGTGAATTGAGAGAACAGCAAAATCCGCCGTCCCTCGGCCACCATCTCGGGCAACAACTCCATCAGCTGTTCCAGCTTGGCCGAGGTCTTGACCTTTTGCGCCGCGGCCAGCTTCAACAGGCGCGGGTCGCAGCAGACCTGGCGCAGCTTCAACAGCGCGTCCAGAATCGTGATCTGCGACTTGGCCAGGCCCTTGGTGGTCAGCGCCTCGCGCACCGTCTTTTCCATCCCCAGGCGAATGGTTTCATACAGGTCGGCCTGCTTGCCCGACAACTCCACCCGCTCAATCTGTTCGACCTTGGGCGGCAGCTCGTGGGCCACCAGCGCCTTGGTCCGGCGCAGCATGAAGGGTGTGATGCGCGCGCGCAACTGGTACAGGCGTTCGGGGTCGCCCTGTTTTTCAATGGGGTTGCGAAACAGTTCCTTGAAGCGCTGCTGGCTGCCCAAAAACCCCGGCATCAGGAAGTGAAACAGGCTCCAGATTTCACCCAAGTGGTTTTCCATGGGCGTACCCGATAGGCACAAGCGGTGGCGGGTCTTCAGCTGGCCCACTACCTGCGCGGCATGGGTGCTGGCGTTCTTGATATTTTGCGCTTCGTCCAGCACTACCATGTGCCAACGCGCCTCCAGCCAGCGTTCCTTGTCGCGCTGCAGCAGTGAATAGGGCGCAATGACGATATCGTGTTCAGCAACGGTGTCAGCCACCTCATGCCGGTCTTTGCCGTGGATGACCAAGCAGCGCAACCCCGGGCAAAAGCGTTCCGTTTCACGGCGCCAGTTGCCCATCAGACTGACCGGCGCAATGATGAGTGCGGGGTGCGTCAGGCGTCCCGCATCTTTTTCGACCTGGATGTGGGCTAGCGTTTGCAGGGTTTTGCCAAGGCCCATGTCATCAGCCAATATGCCGCCCAGGCCGTGTTCGCGCAGGAATTGCAACCAGTTCAGGCCCTGCTGTTGGTAGGGGCGTAGGCTGGCCTGCACGCTGGGGGGCACTGTCACCTCGGGCATCTCGGCACGGCCGCTTAGGCGCTGTACCATCTCGCGCAGGTGTTGTGCGCCTTCCCATACTGTGCCTTCGCCCAGCGCAGCCGTTGTGCGCATGGCGTCCAGGCGAGACAGTTTCAGGGTCTCGCCTTCAAAGTTGTGGTCACGGTCACCCACCAGTTCCAGCAGCGCCGCCATCCAGGGCTTGAGTGCGTCGGTGGGCAGGCGGATAAAGCCACCGTGACCGTTCTGCTGGTTGGGCAGGTAGACAAAGGGTGGAATGTCCAGCAAGCCGGTTTCGGCGTTGATAGGGCTGTTGGCCGCTGCCGCAATCAGCTCGGGTAACAGGGGCAGGATGTTGTGCCGCTGGCCATTGATCTCCATGCCCAGCGACAGATCAAACCAGGGTGACGTTGCGCCATCGTCTTCGTGGTCCATTGGGCCGCGACCTTGCGGCTGCAACTGCACCTGCAACGCATTGGCATGGGTGATCCAGCCTTTCAACGCGTCGTCCAGTGTCACCTCAAAGCCCGCCTCGCGCAGCACGCGGTAGCCGTTGTCGGCCCACTGCAGCCAGGTGAGTTGCGGTGTGTTGCCGGGGATGCCAAAAATGCCTCCGTCAGTCGACATCAGCCCCATGTTCATCAGCCGTGTGATGGCATCCAGTTCGGCCTCGGCATCGCGGTGCAACAGCACCCGGCCCCGTGGACCTTCCGCCAAAACGGAGTTGCCTTGTCCTGCCCACCAACCGCAGTAGCCCTGGTAGTCAAAGCGCATCTGGACCTGGATCAAACCCCGCAAGTGCACCAGGTCCGGCGGGTTGGGTGACAGATGCAGGCGGGCCGTGGGTGTGATGCCGTCGAGCCTGATCAGACTTTCCAACACCGGCGGCGCCGGCAGGTGGCCCAGGCGCTGCATCAGGTCAATCTGGTGCTTCTTCAGGGCGGAGGGTTGCAGCACGGGTGCGCGCAGCAGCACCGCCAGTTGGTCGTCGGACAGGCCCGGTGCGTGCACGGGGCCGCACAATCCGTTGGCGACGTCCATGTA
>DAOQRI010000498.1:0-2654 GCA_035355475.1 Rhodoferax sp.
GAACACAGGTCGTCCATCGTAACCAAGCATCAAGTCTGTGAAAGCCCAAACCATCGCATCGATACGATCAGGCGAGGGCTGTGGACCGCAGCGGACCTGCCGGTCGCTCTTGTCACTTTCGTGAAGCACTCCAAGCTTCTGGAGATCGTGTTGCTGATCAGCCTGATTCGCACCGCGACTGAGGCCAGGGTCGCCGTCACCGCATTTGCCTTCGGACAGGCGTTCATGCTGCTGAGCTCGTGGCTGATGGTATTGGGTGTCAACATCCCATGGCACGCCCATGCGCCAACACCCTATGTGGTGTTCTCCACCTACCTCGATCAGTCCATCATGTTTGCAACCTCAGCCAGCGTCTTCTGGCACTTGCGGCATGAAAAGTTGTGGTCACCCTGGGTCGGCGGCCTCGGTGCCGCATTGGCCATTGCCAGCACGCTGCTGGTTCTGGAAGGCAGAAGCGGCTACCTGGTTGCCCTGGCGGCGCTGGCGCTGGCCATCATGTGGGCGGTACCCCGACGCTTTCGGCTGGCCACCTTTGTAGTGGCCCCGGTTGTGATTCTGATGGTGGTGGCTCTAGGCTCCACCCAGGTGCAAGAACGCATCGGAAAAATCGTGACGGAAAGCCAGAACTTTGCCAGGACCCAGAAAGTCGAAGCGGGTGATTCGTCGGGTTGGCGCCTCAATGCCTGGTACCGGTCCGTCCAGGCCATAGCAGACAAGCCTTTGCAGGGACACGGCGTTGGCGCCTGGACATTTGCGGTCAAGCGCATGGAGGGCAAACCCGAAGCGGGCACCTTCGGCGAAGGCAACCAGAGCAACCCGCACCAGGAATTCCTTCTGTGGGGTGTGGAGTTGGGCATTGGGGGCTTACTGCTGTTTCTGGCCTGCCTGGTCTGTGTGGCACGTGACGCCCTGCAGTTCCAGCGTCCGGTGAAACGCGCCACACTGGCGGTGCTGGTCGCCATTTTCATTGCCTGCCTGTTCAATTCGGCCTTGTATGACGACCTGCTGGGCGACTTTCTGGTAGTCACCTTGGGTCTGCTAATGGCCCTGGGGGTCCGCACCGCATCGGGAAACGAATCCAAGACCGTGGGAGTCGCATGACCACACCCACGCGCGCTCCGCGCAACAACCTGATCGCCCGCATGCGGCCGCTGTGGCCTTACTTTGGTGCCTACCCAGGCACCTGGTCGCTGGTCGTGCTGGGGGCGGTTGTGGGTGCCGCAACCGAACCCATGATCCCGTTCCTGTTCAAACTGCTGCTGGACCTGGGTTTTCAGAAGCACACCCTGGAGCTGTGGACCGTGCCCGTGGTGCTGCTGTCCGTATTTGGCGTGCGGGGTCTTGCCGGCTATGTGGCGCAAATCGGGCTGTCACGCATCACCAACCAGGGCTTGCTGGTCATGCGACGGGCCATGTTTGCCAAATTGCTGGTAGCCCACATGCAGTTATTTGGCAGCCAGACATCCAGCTCGCTGTCCAATTCCATCGTGTATGAGACACAAACCGGCGCGTCCATGCTCGTCAACTCCCTTCTCAGTCTGGTGCGCAACACGCTGACCCTGTTTGCGCTCACGGCCTACCTGCTGTACCTGAACTGGCAGCTCACGCTCATCGTCATCGCCGTGTTTCCCGCCGTGGCATGGGTGATGCGCGTACTCACGGCGCGGTTGCACACGCTCACCAAGGCCAATCAGGATGCCACCGACAGCCTGGCCTATGTTGTCGAAGAAAACGTGCTGGCGCACCGCGACATTCGGCTGTATGCGGCCCAGGATTCGCAGGCCCAGCGCTTTGACCTTTTGGGTGACTCCCTGCGCCACCTGGCCATGAAGTCAACGGTGGCCGGCGCGGCCATGACGCCCATGACCCAGATGCTGGCCGCCATGGCGCTTTCCGCCGTGATTTCCGTGGCACTGGTGCAAAGCGCAAGCGCTGAAACCTCGGTGGGCGGATTTGTCGCTTTTGTCACCGCCATGCTGATGATCATCGCACCCATTCGCCAGCTATCCGAAGTCTCCAGCCCTATTACCCGCGGTCTGGCTGCATTGGAACGGGGCCTGGCGCTGATCGAAGACGTACCCCACGAGTCGCAAGGCACTTTTGCCAAGCCACGCGCCAGTGGCGAGATTGAGTTCAAGGATGTGGTGGTGCAGTATGGTGGAGCGGATTCCGCGCCGGTCATCAACCGGCTGAGTCTGTCCATTCATGGCGGCGAAACCATTGCCATCGTCGGGGCGTCCGGTGCCGGCAAGTCCACTCTGGTCAACCTGTTGCCGCGTTTTGTCGACCTGCACAGCGGCCATATCCTTCTGGATGGCCACGATGTGGGCGAATGGAACCTGCAAGCCCTGCGCGCACAGTTTGCGTTCGTGAGCCAGCACGTCATCATGCTCAACGACAGCATCGCCGCCAATGTGGCGCTAGGCCTGGAGCTGAACCGCGACAAGGTGCTGGCGTGCCTGGGCGCCGCCAACCTGGGCACACTGGTCACCGAACTGCCACAGGGAATCGACACCCTGGTCGGCCACAACGCCATGCAGCTTTCGGGTGGCCAGCGCCAGCGCCTGGCCATTGCTCGCGCGCTCTACAAGGACGCCCCCATTCTGATTCTGGACGAAGCAACGTCTTCCCTGGATACGGAAGCCGAAATGGAG
>DAOQRI010000499.1:0-2652 GCA_035355475.1 Rhodoferax sp.
CAAGGTCCAGGCGCAGATCGGCCACTGCCTCCAGTCCGATCGAGAACCGCACCAGCGTGCCGCGCGCCAGGTGCGCCGGCCAGTGGGGGCGCATGCTGGCCACCTCATAGGGAACCACCAGACTGATCGGCCCCCCCCAGCTGTAGCCCAGCTTGAACAGTTCCAGCGCGTCGCAGAAGGCGTCCACCTGCGCTGACGAGTACGCTGGATCCACGATCACGCTGAACAAGCCAGCAGCCAGACCCGTGGCAGGGTCTGAGGTTTGGGCGCCACAAAGGCGTTGCCAATGCGCGTGGCCCGGCGATCGGGGCAATGCCGGATGCAGCACCTGGACAAACTGGGGCTGGCTTTCGCACCAGCGTGCCAGTGCCCGCGCTGCCTGATCCTGAGCGCGGTAGCGCAGTGCAATGCTGGGCAGCGAGCGCAGCACGGTCTCAGCGTCGTTCGCCCCCACGCCGGTGCCCAGGCGCATGTGGCTGAGCTTCAGCTTCAGGTGCAGGGCCTCGTCGCGCGTGATCACGCTGCCCATCAGGACGTCGCCGCCCCCACTGGGGTATTTGGTCAGGGCCTGTACCGAGATATCCACGCCCAGACCGGCGTCCAGGTCGAACGGGCTGAAAGCCAGGCCGGCTCCCCAGGTGTTGTCCAGGGCCGTGGTGACGCCGCGCTCCCGGCACAGGCGCACCTGCGCGCACAGGTCGGGGAACTCCATCGTCACGGAGCCAGGCGCCTCCAGCCACACCAATCGGGTCCGCGCGCTGATCTTGTCGGCCAGATCCTGCGGGTGCATCGGGTCATAGAGGCGGTGGGTGATGCCCCAGCCGGCCAGTTCGCCCTCAGCCAGCGCCTTGTTCGGGCCGTAGGCGTTGTCAGGCAACAGCACCTCATCACCCGCTTTCAGCAGCCCAAGCGACACCGTTGCAATGGCAGCCAGTCCGCTGGGCGCCAGCAGGCAATGCGCTCCGCCCTCCAGGGCGCAGAGCCGCTCCTCCAGCAGGAAGGTGGTCGGCGTGCCATGCAATCCGTAGGTGTAGCCCGCCTTGTTCTTCCAGTCGCGTGACCGCATGGCCGCGACGCTCGAAAAAATCACCGTCGACGCCTTGAAGATGCCGGGCTGAGGCGCTTCAAATCCGGCGGGCGGCTGGTAGGGATGATGAATCAGGCGGGTAATGGGGTCGAGCTTGGATGCGGTCATGCGCGCAATGGTAGCGCCAGGACCATTCAGGGCCGAATGAACGATTGGCAGAAACCAATTGGCAGAAACAGAAAGCGGGAGCATGGGCTCCCGCATTTCATGACCGTCGCGGCTGTGGCCGGCGTTTCAGAGCTTCCATTTTTCGAGCAGCATTTCTGGCGACATGCTGTCGTAGTTCTCGAAGGGCTGGTGAATCCAGGGGTTGGTCGGAAGGAATTCCACGGAGTAGTCCGGAACGAAGGTCGACACGCCCTTCGTCCAGATCACGGCGCTGCGCAGCTCGGTGATGGGGGCATAGTTGCTCTTGAGCATTTCGAACACCGCCTTCAAGGTGTGGCCGGTGTCAGCCAGATCATCCACCAGCAACACGCGCCCGGCGATCTCACCCTTGGGTGTGGTGATGAAGCGCGCGATGTCCAGATGCCCTTGCACCGTGCCCGCGTCTGCACGGTAGGAGCTGGTCGACATGATGGCCAGCGGTTTGTTGAAGACGCGCGAGAGGATGTCCCCCGGACGCATGCCACCACGCGCCAGGCACAGGATGGTGTCGAACTGCCACCCGGACTGGAAAACCTTAAGTGCGAGCTTTTCGATGAGGTTGTGGTACTCGTCGTAGCTCACGTACAGGTGCTTGCCATCTTCTGTCAACATTTGTATTTACTCCTGATCTAGTAGCTAACAAAGACCCAAACACGCTGGGAAGGGGCCAGAATCATCACAAAATGTACGGTGAACTCAGTCCGGGAGGTAGGGGTGGCGCATCATGATGGTGTGATCGCGGTCCGGGCTGGTGGAGACGATGTGAATCGGCACCCCGGTCACCTGTTCGATGCGCTGCAGGTACAGGCGCGCGTTGACCGGCAGCTTGTCATACTGGGTGACGCCCACGGTGCTGTCGGTCCACCCCTCGATCGTTTCATACACCGGGCGGCAGCGGGCAATCTCGTCCGCACCCATGGGCAGGATGTCGATCAGTTCGCCATCCAGTTCATAGCCGGTGCAGAGCTTGAGTTCCTTGAGTCCGTCCAGCACGTCGAGCTTGGTGATGCACAGACCGGACAGGCCGTTGACCTGCGCACTGCGCTTGAGCAGCGCGGCATCGAACCAGCCGCAACGGCGGCTGCGCCCGGTGGTGACGCCCTTTTCTGCTCCGACGGTGCTCATGTGCCAGCCCGGCGTGCCTTCTTTTTCCCACTCCAGTTCGGTGGGGAACGGCCCGCCGCCGACGCGGGTGCAATAGGCCTTGGTGATGCCCAGGATGTAGTGCAGCATGCCCGGGCCCACGCCGGAGCCGGCCGCCGCATTGCCGGCCACGCAGTTGCTGGACGTCACGTACGGATACGTGCCGTGGTCCACGTCGAGCAGGGTGCCCTGGGCGCCTTCGAACAGCAGGTTAGCGCCGTGCAGGTTGGCTTCGTTCAATTCGCGCGACACGTCGGCCATCATGGGCTTGAGCA
>DAOQRI010000500.1:0-2646 GCA_035355475.1 Rhodoferax sp.
CCAAAACGCGGGCCATCATCATCAACAGCCCGCACAACCCCAGCGCCACCGTATGGACGCGGCAGGACATGCTGAACCTGCAGGAACTGCTGGAGCCCACCGGCGTGTTGCTGATCAGCGACGAGGTGTATGAGCACATGGTCTTTGACGGTGGCCAGCACGAGAGCGCGGCACGCTACCCCGGCCTGGCCGAGCGGGCCTTTATCGTCTCCAGCTTTGGTAAAACCTACCATGTGACGGGATGGAAGGTGGGCTACGTGGCCGCGCCGGCGTCGATGACGGCAGAGTTCCGCAAGGTGCACCAGTTCAATGTATTCACGGTGAACACACCCATGCAGTACGCGCTGGCCGCTTACATGGCCGATCCGGCACCCTACCGTGACTTGCCTGCCTTCTACCAGCGCAAGCGCGACCTGTTTCGCGATGGTTTGGCGGCTACACGGTTCAAGCTGTTGCCCAGTGAAGGCAGCTATTTCCAGTGTGTGGACATATCGGATGTGAGCGACCTGGGCGAGGCCGATTTTTGCCAATGGCTGACCGCAGAGGTGGGCGTGGCCGCCATTCCACTGTCAGCCTTCTACGGCAACGGTTTTGACCAGCGCGTGGTGCGGTTCTGCTTCGCCAAGCAGGATGCGACGCTCTTGGCAGCCCTGGACCGGCTCAAGACGCTGTAGACGCTGGATCTTGCGCAAAGGGTCTCAAATTATGTGCCAAATGGCTTTCAATCCCTCGTAGAATATACGTAGCACGCTATCAGAGTTATAGCGCAATGCTAGTCCAACTCCAGCTTCCACCAGTCGGGTAGCAGCTGGCGGTAGCGGTATTCACGGTAGCGTTCATCCATCAGCAGCACCGTACCCGTGTCCGTCTGGGTGCGAATCACACGCCCGGCGGCCTGCACCACTTTCTGCAATCCGGGGTACACGTAGGTGTAGTCGTAACCCCGGCCAAAGCGCGCCTGCATGCGCTGGCAGATTGCCTGGTTCACTTCGTCAAACTGCGGCAGGCCCAGGGTGGCGATGAAGGCGCCAATCAGCCGTGTTCCCGGCAGATCCACCCCTTCGCCAAACACACCGCCCAGCACGGCAAATCCAATACCGGCTCCGCCACCGTCAAACAGCTGCAAGAAGGCGTGGCGGCTGGCCTCACCCATCTGGCGCTGCTGCGCCCAGACGGGCACATCGGTGTGGCGCAAATGCAGGCGCTGCAGAGCCAGCTCCAGGTAGTCAAAGCTGCTGAAGAAGGCCAGGTAGTTGCCCCGCTGGCTGGCGAACTGCTCGGCCATGGCGTCCACCAGGGCGTCCAGCGTGGCGAGGCGGTCATCGCGGCGGGTCGAAATCGGCTGGATGCGCACTGCCAGTTGCCCGCTTGCAAACGGGCTGGGCACATCGGTCCGCTGGGTGGCGTCGGGCAGACCCAGCAGGTTGGTGTAGTAGTCCGTCGGATGGAGCGTGGCTGAAAACAGAATCAGTGAGTCCGCCGCCGCCAGGCGCGGCGCAATGAAATGGCCGGGCACGATGTTGCGCAAGGTGAGGGACGCCGCGGGGCCCGCCAACTCGCACAGTGAATGCTCGCCAAACTCTTCTGCAAGGTTGGCAAACGCCAGGGTCTGAAAGTAAAACGACAACCAGGCGCCGGGTGTTTCGGCTGCGTGGTCATTCAGGTATTCGCCCACCGCGTTGTTGAAGCGCTGCAGGCTGCGCTGCCAGTCCACCGGCACCTCGGTGAGCAGCTGCCATGCCACTGGTGGTTCCTTGCGCTCGGCAGCTATTCCAAGCAGTTGCCATTGGTTTAGCAGTTCGGTCACACGCGGGCGCAACACCGGAGGCACCTGGCTGTGGGCACTTTGGGTATCGCCATCGGTGAGGGTCGCGCTGTACATGCCGCAGGCTCGGCCATAGAGGTTGTGGGCTTCATCCACCAGCACGCAGACCCGCCAGTTGTGGTTGACCGTCAGCGCGTACAGCATGGCGCTGCGGTCGAAGTAGTAGTTGTAGTCACCCACCACCACGTCCGCCCAGCGCACCATTTCGTGGCCCAGGTAATAGGGGCAAACGCTGTGTGCCAATGCCACGCCACGCAACGCGGCCTGGTTCAGCCATCCCTGTCGGGCCGCGGCCAGCCGCGCGACAGGCAAGCGGTCATAAAAGCCCTGCGCCAAGGGGCAGGATTGCCCGTGGCACGCCTTATCGGGGTACTCGCAGCTTTTGTCACGGGCCACCAGTTCCAGCACCCGCAGGCTTGCGCCGCGCACACGTTGCAATGCCTCCAGCGCCACCTGGCGTCCGGTAGTTTTAGCAGTCAAAAAGTAAATCTTGTCCAGAGCGCGCTCAGGCATGGCTCGCATGGCAGGGTAGAGGGTTCCCATGGTCTTGCCAATTCCCGTGGGAGCCTGCACCAGCAACGGGTGCGACTGGAGACAGGCGCGGTACACGTTGGCGGCCATGTCGCGCTGCCCGGCGCGAAATGGCAGCTGTGGAAACTCCAGCGCCTGCAAGTGCGTATCGCGCTGCTGGCGGTGCGAAATTTCAGACTGTGCCCAGCCCAAAAAACAGTCGCACAGGGACTCGAAAAACACCTGCAACTCAGCCGCCGCAAAGTCTGCACTAAACGGATGCTCGCTCTGGTCTGTTACGTCAAAGTACA
>DAOQRI010000501.1:0-2631 GCA_035355475.1 Rhodoferax sp.
CGTCCGAGCGCGTGCAGCGCGGCGCGTTTGGCGCCTGCCTGATGGCCGAGCCGCAGCTCGTGGCCGACTGCGTGAAAGCCATGGTGGACTCGGTGCAGGTGCCGGTCACCGTGAAGCACCGCATCGGCATCGACAAAACGGAAAGCTACGACTTTGTGCGCGACTTTGTGGGCACCGTCAGCGAGGCGGGTTGCAAGGTGTTCATCGTGCACGCGCGCAACGCCTGGCTGAAAGGCCTGAGCCCAAAGGAAAACCGCGAAGTGCCACCGCTGCGCTACGAGCTGGTGCACCGGCTGAAAGCCGAGTTTCCGCAACTCACCATCTGCGTGAACGGCGGCATCACCACCAGCGAACAGGTGGTTACCCAACTACAGCAACTGGACGGCGTGATGATCGGCCGCGAGGCCTATCACAACCCCTGGTGGCTGAGCGAGTGGGACGCGGCTTTTTATGGCGCGGCCAACACCGACCTCACCCGCGAGCAGGTGGAAGAACAGATGTGCGACTACATGGCTGCAGAGGCCGCCGCACACGGCACGCCGTGGAGCTCAGTAGCCCGCCACATGCTGGGCCTGCGCCACGGCTTGCCCGGCTCACGCAAGTGGCGCCAGGTGTGGAGCGACCACCGCCTGAAAACCCTGCACCCGCGCGATGTGATGGCGCTGGCGCACGGGGCGGTGCGCGAAGCCGCCTGATGAGGAACGGGCCTGAAGAAGGAAAACTGCCCTTATTCAGGTGACAATTTGGCTTCTGGGGCTCGTCGGATATGCGTGAGTAGCTATTAAATCAGTAGCTAATTTGGCAGGGTGTGGCATGTTGTGGAAACTTCAATGTGGGTGGAAGATGAACATGCGACCCTGAAGGGGCGTTTTCGGAAACTCGTGGGATTTTGGATTTCGTAGTCTGAGTCGCTACCGTGTCTTGGGGTATACACTGAATTTCCCCTGCTGTTTCCTCCTTGATCTCACTAATGACTACTTCCCAAATTCGTTCGTTAGTCCTTGTCGTGCTTATGCCGATGTGTAGTTATGCATTCGGACAAAAGTTGCAGTCTCTTCCTCTTCCCGAGTTGCAGACGTTCGCTTCAGTGTTCAATCAACTCAATAACACGTTGGTTCCGTCTGTGGAAAGATCGGCTCTGTTGGTCCATGCGATTCGTGGCATGGTCAGAGGGGCGGACCCTGAGGGAGGTGAATACTTTACGGAAGAAGAGTATTTGGAGTCAAAGGAGGGCCTTCCGGCTGGAATAGGTGACGTGGGCGTTACTGTGTTGTTTCGCGGAGGGCAACCCGTTCTGGTACCGGCGGATGGTGGGCCTGCTCGAAAGTCGGGCGTGTTTGCTGGTGACGTTTTGCTTTCAATTGATGGAACTGCGGTAGATGACCTTAGCCAGGCACAGGTATTGCGCCGACTGCGAGGGCCAGCAGGCACTAAAGCAAATCTTTTACTTTTTCGCCCGGGCTTATCGGCCCAAGTAGTTCTTGCTGTGGAGCGCGCGGAGCTAAGGTCGCCGGATCTTGCCGTGGTTCGTCTCCAGTCAGACTTGCTTTTACTGCGAGTACCCGAATTTTCCGCGAACACACTCCAAATGGCTGTCGATGCTACACGGAAGGAGTGGAGCAAGGGGTTGGTCAAGGGGTTGATTCTTGACCTTCGAAGTAACCAGGGTGGGGTACTGGAACAAGCAGTTGGACTTGCAGCGATGTTTTTGCCCGAAGGTGCTGTGATTGCGGAGATGTCGAGTGGTGCACCCTTGGCGAAGCGTACAGTTCTTGCGGCCAATTCATCGTATTCCAAACCATTAGCTCCTGACCCGCTCGCCGGGTTACCTGCAGCGTTGAAGATACTGCCGTTGGCAGTATTAGTCGACGACGGTACTGTTGCCGGAGCGGAATTGACTGCTATGGCACTGAGGGACAACAAGCGTGCGGTGATTGTTGGGCGCACGACATACGGGAGGTCCAGCATTCAGACCATTACGCCGCTGCGCGGCATGGGGGCAACGAAAATGACTACAGGTTTCTGGAGTTCTCCCTCAGGGCAGAGACTTTCGCGAAAGGGAATCACGCCTGACCTGGTCGTACCTGATTTTTCGAGCGAAGTGGTACTTGAGGCCGCGATAGGTGCCCTTCGTGGCCGCAGGTAGCCCGCTCGCGCAAGTGAAGCCATGCGCGAAGCTGCCTGAAACATCGCCACAGTCTGGCCTGTCCGCGGGCAATGAAACGGGCACTTGTCCTACGGGCAACCCCGGCTTCTTTTGATCAAATTGGCAGCAGCCCCCAACCTGGTTCCGCCGGACCCAGAGGACAGGGGCTATTGACCCCAAGAGGACGATATGAACGCAATCAAAATGATCGCCGTGGCGCTGATAGTTGCCGGCGTGCTGGCGCTGGCGTACGGCGGATTCAGCTACACCAAAGACACGACCGCCGTGAAGCTGGGGTCGCTGGAACTGTCTGTCAAGGAAAACAAGTCCGTGAACATCCCGGTGTGGGCGGGCGTCGCTGCGGTGGTGGCGGGCGGGCTGCTGCTGTTGATGGGTGGCCGGAAGTCCTGAAATTGGCTGTTTTAGATGCCAAATTGGCCTCTAGCCCTCGTCGGATATGCGTGAGTAGCTATTGAATAAGTAGC
>DAOQRI010000502.1:0-2623 GCA_035355475.1 Rhodoferax sp.
GGTTTTGGAGTCTCGTTTGCCAGCAGACCCTGTTTGGCAAACGAGACTCCAAAACCGCCGACGTGCAATCCCTCTGGAACGATGGCTGGGACGGCTACCCGGGTGCGCGCAGGCGGCTCACAGAGTCACTACTGAAACACAGGGTCGCCAACCCGGTCATTCTGGGCGGTGACGTCCACGAAAATTGGGTGGGGCACGTCAAGGCCAACTACAGCCAGCCAGAGAGTGAAGCCATTGGCGTGGAGTTTTGTGGCACCAGCATCAGCTCGCGCGGTGGTGGCAACGCCCTTGTGCCACAGCGCCTGGCCAGAAACCCCCACTTCATTTTTGCCGACGGCGAGCGCAGGGGCTATGGGGTCCTGGATATCACTGCCAAACAGCTGACCGCCACACTGCGCGTCGTGGACGATGTGACCCGCAGGGACACGCAAATTGAGACCCTGGCGCAATTCACGGTGGAAGCGGGCCAGCCCGCCGTTCACCGTACTGCTTGAGGACGCATCACATGCAATGGAACCCGTTCCATCACCTGTCAGTCATAACAGCACTGTGCGGCTGTTCGATTGCCATAGTCACTCAAGCTGCTACAACGGAAACCCTTCCCCGATCGACACCGGTCACCGTCGAAATATCCCGCGTTGCGGGGCTCAATCAGGAAGCCAGCATCCTGATTGACCGCTGGGGCGTGCCCCACATCTACGCGGTCAGCCAGGAGGACGTATTCTTTGTGCAGGGCTACAACGCGGCGCGGGATCGCCTGTTTCAAATTGACCTGTGGCGCCGCCGGGGCCTGGGTCGCCTGGCTTCCGTTTTTGGTCCGGCCTTTGTGGAGCAGGACAAGGCCACCCGCCTCTTTTTGTACCGGGGTGACATGCAAAAGGAGTGGCAGGCATACGGCCGCAACGCACGACCGATTGCCGAGCGCTTTGTGGCGGGTGTCAACGCCTACATCGACACCGTACTGGCCAACCCGGCATCGCTTCCATTTGAGTTCAGGCAGTTCCACTACACACCTGAAAAATGGCAGGTTGAAGATGTGGTGCGCATCCGCAGCCATGGCCTGAGCAACAACCTGAATTCCGAGGTGTATCGCGCCCATGTCACCTGTCACGCCGGTCTGAAAGCCGATGCCATGCGGATTCAACTCACACCGTCATGGGAAACTCAGGTACCCGCGGGCCTCGATCCTTGTCTACCCAAAGACATACTCGAAGTATTTCACCTGGCAACCCAGGGAGTGAACCTGCAGGCCAACACGTCCAGCCGAGCCAGCACGGATGCAGTTGAAGACAGATCCACACTTGCTGCGCTGGAATCGACTTACCCACCCGAGGGCAGCAATGCGTGGGTAATAGCCCCTTCCCGAACCAGTACCGGACGCGCCATTCTGGCCAGTGACCCGCATCGCGCCTATTCAGCGCCGTCTTTGCGTTACATCACGCATCTCAACACGCCGCAGTTCAACATCATTGGGGCAGGCGAACCCGCGCTGCCAGGCATCTCCATCGGACACAACGGCTCCATAGCATTTGGCCTGACCATCTTCAGCATCGACCAGGAAGATCTCTACGTATACGAGACTAACCCCGCAAACCCGCAGGAATACAAATACCAGGGGCAGTGGGAAAAATTCGTCATGCTGCGCGAAAACATTTCGGTCAAAGGCGCTCAACCGGTCGAGATTGATTTGCACTTCACACGCCATGGTCCCGTCATCTACCGTGAGACGGCAAAAAACCGCGCATTCGCTGTGCGGTCGGGCTGGTTCGAGCCCGGCATGGCACCCTACTTTGGCAGCATCCACTACATGTTGGCGACCAACTTTCAGGACTTCAAACAAGCCATGCATGCCTGGGGTGCCCCGGCCGAAAACCAGTTGTATGCAGACGCCAAAGGCAACATCGGTTGGGTACCTGGGGGGCTTGCACCCAGGCGCCCCAATTGGGATGGCCTGCTTCCGGTGCCGGGTGACGGGCGGTATGAATGGTCGGGCTTTCTACCGGGTGCCCAAATGCCGTCCGCCTACAACCCGACGAAAGCATGGTTTGCCAGTGCCAACGAAATGAATCTGCCACCCGACTACCCCTACCGGGACCGCAAGCTGGGGTTTGAGTGGCCCAGCCCGGATCGCTACAACCGGCTGGTTGAAGTGCTTTCGCGTCCGGGGAAGCACTCCATGGAAGATTCCATGCGCTTGCAGAACGATGTGCTGTCGGTACCCGCGCGCCGGGTCATCAAACTGCTGGCAGGTCTGCAATCCAACGACAAAAAGACACTGGCAGCGCTGGCGCTTTTGCGCCAATGGGACTTCGCGCTGCGCAGCGACTCTGCCGCGGCAGCCTTGTTTGAAGTCTGGTGGTCACGCTATCTGGGCTATTTCTTCAAGGAGCTGGCGTTGCCCAAGGCTGCCGCCGCCACCATGGGCCCGCCTGACACGGCCGTATTGCTTGGCGGCCTGGAACAACCGCATTCCATTCTGGGTGAAGAGGCAGTTGCCAAACGCAATTGGATACTGCTCACCAGCCTCACTCTGGCCTGGGCACAAACCGAAAAACTGCTGGGCACGGACCCCCAACTGTGGCAGTGGGGAAAGCTGCACCACGCCCTGATAGCGCACCCCTTC
>DAOQRI010000503.1:0-2618 GCA_035355475.1 Rhodoferax sp.
TGGTAACCCGACGGCCTATGGCATCGCCGACTACGACAAGATCCTGCAGGCCATCCAAAAAGACGAGGTTCTGCAAAAGATGGTCGTGGTGGTCACGCCCACGCTTCAGTTTGGCGGCATTGCCGGCAACTACGCTGCCAGCGTGTCCCGAACCGTGATCGGCACTGGCTTCAACGCTGCAGATATCAACAAAATGCGCCAATGGAATGATTTTGGATTGCGCTCCAAGGCCCCCATTTCGCCACTGGAAGGTACATCGCCAGACTCAGCAGTCGTAGGTGTTGGTGTGGCTCGTGTATTGCAACTCTGCGATGCCCTAAAGATCGAGCGTTGTCCGAAACCAGAAGCTGGAAAAGTAGCAGACGGCGTGGCGCTGCCAGATGATATTGCCCAGTTGAGCGTACTCGAGACCACGGGTGCCGGCGCCAATCCGGCAGCCAGTTCACGCATGGTTGAGGTACTGGTAGTCAACTCCAAAGGGGCGCCCAATGTAACGTCCGTCGAAGTGATCCGTGCTGAAGACCAAGGCGTAAAGGAACTCGACGAAATTGCGGTCATCATGCACCTGTCAAAAATACAGCAGTTGGTCTACGGCAAGTCACCCCCCAAAGTCACTTCCATCATGATTCAGCTTCGCCATACGGATCAAATACCGGCCGCGACGGCCCGGTTGACTCCGATATTGGCTGCCTTCTCCAGCACACAACCGCTGGCCGTGCAGGACTTGCGCACCCTCAACCCCTTCTATGTGCAAAGCATACAAATGTTTGACACCATTTTCGGATTCGTGTTTGTACTGATTGGTGCCATCGTGCTCTTCACAGTCAGCAATACGATGAATACTGCGGTTGTCGAAAGAACCGTAGAGATTGGCACTTTGCGCGCCATCGGGTTGCGACGCTCTGGCATTCGCCGCCTCTTTGTCACTGAGGGTGCCCTTTTGGGTGTGTGCGGGGCGCTGTTGGGCGTGGTATTGGCATTCGCTGTATCGGCGTTGATGAATGGCCTAGACATCCCATGGATTCCACCCAGCACGGTCGAACCCGTCCCCTTAACCATATTGGTCGCAGGCGAAACGCGCATGATCGTAGGCACTGCGATTGGTCTGATCTGTATCGCAGTTCTTTCAGCCTGGTGGCCTGCCTACCGAGCGGCTGAGTTGAAGGTTGTCGAGGCATTGCGCCACGTTTGATCGAAATGGAAGCACCATGAAGCCCTTGAAGTTTTTCCTTATTCCCATGTGTTTGGTGTTGGGTCTGGGTCAGGTCATTGCCGCACCCACCGCCACCGAGATTCTTGCTGCCAGTGATGCCATTCGCAACCCTGGGCAACCTTTTAGCATGACGGTCACTCTCACCGAATTTCAGGCGGGCAAACAGATCGACAGTAGCACCCTGACCAGCTATTCCCGCACCCAACAGGTGGGGGGCCAGTTTTCCAGCTTGATTCGTTTTGTATTACCCACGCGTGATGCCGGCAAGCTGATGCTCAAGAATGGCAACGACATGTGGTTTTACGACCCCACTAACAAGGCCAGCGTGCGCCTGTCACCCCAGCAGCGCTTGCTCGGTCAGGCTTCCAATGGCGACGTCGCCACGGTCAACCTCGCCCGCGACTACAAACCCACACTCGCAGCAGAAGAAGAAGTACAAGACGGCGAACGACGTATGCGTAAGGCTTACAAGCTTGCGCTGACAGCCGTGTCACCCGATGTCACCTATGCCACGATCGAACTTTGGGTAGACACAGAAAACAATCGACCGCTCAAGGGAAAGTTCTACGCCGAGTCATCGCGCTTGCTCAAGACCGTGTACTACCGCAAGTACCAGCCGCAACTGGGCGTGGAGCGACCCACTGAGTCTGTGATTATTGATGGTCTCAACCCCCAATCCGTAACCCTGATGCGCTTCACCGACTATGCCGCACGCAACATACCCGAGACCTGGATGCAGCGCGACTTCCTTCCCCGCTTTCAACCGGACTAGCCATGCACTACTTTAAACGCCACCCCGTCAGCCGTGCGTGTCTGGTCACTCTGGCAGCGTCTTCCCTGCTGGTGCTACCCGCACACGCCCAGGAAGATGCGCTGAATCTGGAAAGTGCTCCGGTTGAAACCGCTGTTGCGTCACCCACTAGCCTAAAGGTGTCTGTTGAAGGCTCTGCGTCCAGCGCCAGCCAGCGCTACATCAGTGACAGCATCGACAGTGGCCGCGCGTCATTGGATATGCAATATTCCAACCGCATTGCAACCGGGCTACGTGTCACGCTATCCAACCGCTTGGATGTGATTCATGCATCAGGAGCGGACGGCGACACCCAAAGAAACAGCCTGCGAGAAGCGTATTTGAGCTGGCAACCCGGTGGCGGGGATACGGTAATTGATTTGGGCCGTATCAACCAGCGCAACGGCCCGGGTTACGGCTACAACCCTACGGATTTTTTCCGCGATGGCAGCCTGCGCGTTATCACCAGTGCCGACCCCTTTGCACTGCGCCAAAACCGCATGGGCTCTGTCATGCTGCGGGCCCAACAGCTTTGGAATGGTGGTTCGCTGTCACTGACCTACTCCCCCAAGCTCGCAGACAGGCCCAGCGCTGACTCATGGGACCTGGACCTTG
>DAOQRI010000504.1:0-2608 GCA_035355475.1 Rhodoferax sp.
CATGGCCAACGCGGCGCGGTAATGGTTGTTTTCGTATGTCTGGGTCTCCCATCTTGCCAATGCGGGTGGAGTCAAAAGTGACCCCACGAGCACGAAAAGAGTGGCCAACCCACATCCTAGGAGCAGAAAAAGCAGAAGCGGCCGGCCAAACGTGTTGTTCATGCGACCGCGCGATGTCCCCACTCAGGGCAGCAGGTCGGCCACGCCGTCCCAGGCTTCGGGAGCGAGACGGCCCTCATAGCGGGCCACCACCTTTCCTTGCGCATTGACCAGCAAGGTGAGGGGCAGCTTGGGTGGGATGGGTTTGCCTTCGTCCAGGCGCAACGGGTACAGGGTTTTGGGTGGCATTTTGGTTTTGCTCAAAATGCTTTCATACGCCAACCAATCACTGGCTTTGGCATCCACATTGACGGTGACCAATGCAAACGGCTTGTCGCGCCATCCCGCCAGGTTGGTGCGCAGTTCAGGCAGGCTGTCGCGGCACACGGCGCAGGATGTGGACCAGAAGAACACGATGGCAACCTTGCCCTGCAAGGTGTTGATGGCAAATGGCTCACCTCCCATGTTATGGGCCTGCAGGCTCAGGGCTTGCAGTGTTGCGGTGGGCTTGCCCGTAACGGCAGCAACTTGCGCATGCAAGGCGCAGGAGCACAACGCGATGGCGCAAAGGAATAGAGTGTTCAATATCTTCACAGTGGGCTTTCCGTCAACGTGGAGCCGGCCAGTGTAGGCCCAATGCCATTGGTCTGTTTGGAGCACTGCTTCTTACAGGAAAATACCGCCATGGCCAAAAAAGAACACGTCTCCGAGACTCCTGCCACCCAGATGCTCAAAGCGAACAAGGTGGCATTTACCGAACACCCGTATGAATACCTGGAACACGGAGGTGCCCAGCACAGCGCACAGGTACTGGGGTTTGACCCGTTTGCGGTCGTCAAAACGCTGGTGATGCAGGACCAGGACGCAAAGCCCCTGCTGGTGCTCATGCATGGCAACCGCAAGGTCTCCACCAAGAATCTGGCGAGGCAAATCGGCGCCAAGTCGGTCGAACCCTGTGCGCCCGAAGTCGCCAACCGGCACAGCGGCTACCTGGTGGGTGGCACGTCCCCATTCGGCACGCGGCGCGCGATGCCGGTCTATGTCGAAGAGACCATTCTTGCGCTGCCGAAAATCCTGATCAATGGCGGACGCCGGGGCTATCTGGTGGGGATCGACCCCCTGGTTTGCCTACAGTTGCTCGCGGCAAAGCGGGTACAGTGCGCATTGGCGGATTGACCTCAGGAGAAATGGTTTTGGATTCCCTCGTTGCTTTGTACCCCTGGCTGGCCGTGCTGGCCGCCTATCTGGTTGGCTCGCTCTCGTTTGCGGTCATCGTCAGTCGCGTGATGGGCCTGAATGACCCTCGCACATTTGGCAGCAAAAACCCTGGTGCCACCAATGTGCTGCGCTCTGGCAGCAAGGCCGCTGCCATCATCACGCTGCTGCTGGACGCCTTCAAGGGCTGGTTGCCGGTCATGCTGATCAAGTGGTTTGGTGCGGCCTATGGGCTGGGTGATGGAACCATGGCCATGGTGGGGCTGGCCGCGTTTCTGGGTCATCTGTTCCCCGTTTTCTTCCGATTCGCCGGTGGCAAGGGTGTGGCCACTGCGCTGGGCGTGCTGCTGGCCACCAGCTGGATTTTGGGGTTAGCCATTGGGCTCACCTGGCTGGTGGTGGCCTATCTGTCCCGCTACTCCTCTCTGTCGTCTCTCGTGGCGGCAGTTCTGGCGCCGGTGTATTACATCTTTGGCGACGGCGTGGTGTGGATCATGGACAAGAGCGTGGTGCTGTCCACTGCGGTGATGTCACTGCTGTTGATCTGGCGCCATGCCGAAAATATCGGTCGCCTGGCCAAAGGTACCGAATCCAAGTTGGGCAAAAAGAAGCACTAACTGCGGGTACTGGCTATTGCGTGGCAAATGCGCCCAACTGCAGTATGTGAAAGTGATTGAGCCGCAAATGCATGGCGGATGCTGCCAGAGCCGATTGAATCCTCGGGCTGTGCTCTGTCCAGTGCAGCCGGGGTGCCCGGATCAATTCACCCGTCGGCTTGCCAATAATCGCCACATATGGGTGGTTGTGTCGGCTGCTGCGGCGCAGGACCACACCCAGTTCGTCGCTGTCGAGATGCACATAGGTGCCCGGCGGGCAAAGGCCCACCGCGTGCACCAGCGTGTGGCCTATTTCATCGGTTTTTGCTGAGGCGTTGGCCATGATGGAGCGTGCCGACTCGGTGGCGGTACGGCCCGCACGGGACATGCGCGGGCTGATCATGGCCGCATAGCGGTCCACCACTTTCAGAATGCGGGCCAGGCGAACGGTTGGCGCAGCGGTGCGGAAGTCTGCGCGCTCCACCGATTCGTCATGGTGATTGGCAACAATCTCCAGCCACTGGGTGTCTGCGACCCCTAGTTTGGACAGCATGAGCGAGCCTTTGGCCGAGTGCGTCTTGATCATGTCCTGTTGCTGTGCGTTTGGTCTCTCAACCTGCGTTGCCAGAGCGTCCTGCATGGCCGTCATGGCAATGTTCATGGTCAGGCCCGCAGCACCCAGGCGGCGCACCTGGGCG
>DAOQRI010000505.1:0-2598 GCA_035355475.1 Rhodoferax sp.
CGCCGCATTTCAATTGCTGCAAACCCGCAACCCGGCTTACGACGCGCGGCAGACGCTGCAAATGCTAATCTCCCACGAGATGGGTCACTTTTTTGGCGTGATGGCCCATTCCCGTCGTTGTGTGGACGTGACTTCGTACTACGACAACGGCAGGGGTGAGACTTGCTTTATCCGCGACGGCAGTGCCCGTCCCCCCGGGGTTGAATACCGTTCCTTGCTGCCGACAGCGTGCGATATCGAGCGCTGTCGGGCAGCGAACGGCTTGGCACGCTGAGGGCGTCAGGGGTTCCGTTTACTAGAAGTGGTATTCCAGACGGATCATGGGAGTCTTGGCGAACGCACCGCGACCGGCCACGCCGTCGCTGTCATTGCCAAACTTGTTCTTCCAGTACTGGTATTCCAGACCGACCTTCAGGCTCTTGGGCGCAGCCCCAATGACGCCGCTGAGGTCGTACATGAGTTGCATGTCGATGTTGGTTTCTGGTGCGCTGTCGCCACCGGATTCATTCTTGCCCTTTGCAGCAATAAAGTTGGCAAAGCCTTCGAACGACAAACCACTCTTGCCCAAAGGAATACCCCAGGCTGCACCCAGCATGGCGTGTGTGTCATAAGAATAGCGGGGCGTGGAAACCTTGCTGAAGGTGTTGTACGGGGCATTGCTTTCCCACAGCACCAATAGACTCACATTCAGGAAACCGGGCACATCCATCATGAAGGTTGGGCCAGCCACCAGCATGCGCTTCTTGGAGTTGTAGCCTGCGTCTGTCTTGGTGTTGTAGTCAAAACCGCCGGTCAGGCCGACGCCGCGCACGGGGCCAAATTTGTAGGATGAGCCAGTGAGTTTTTCGAGTTCCAACGTGTTGCGGTAGACGATGTACACCTCCTGTGCACCATTGCTGGAGCCTGCGCCACCGGGGTCCTTGTTGTCCGACAGCAGCATGTCCACATTGAAGAAGTTGGTGCCGTATTTGTAGCCACTGACGTGGTTCAGGTTGATGATGTCTTTGCTGATCGCATTGTTGTTGAAAGGCTCGGCAAATTCGGTCCCTTAGCGGTAGCCAAGGGAGGTGTCGCTGAAGGTTGCAGCATGGGCGGCAACGGAGCAGGTGAATGCGGCTGCACAAGCAACGGCGCGTGTAAGGTTTTGGTGCATCGAGACGGTTCCCATGTGAAGTTGAAGTAATTGGCAGGTTTGCGGCAACGTCTATGCAATTTGCAGGCCACGGGATCAAAGCAGGCACCGTTCTTGCTGGTGGAGTGCCAGTCACCCACTGTTCTATGCATACCGTCGGAGTTCCTATGAAAAAACGCAGTTTCCTCGCATGCACCGCTTTGGCTGTTGCCGCGCTCACTTCCAGTGCGGTATATGCACAAACCACCGCCGTCAAATTCCAGCTCGACTGGCGCTTTGAAGGCCCATCCGCCCTGTTCCTGACAACGGCCGCCAAGGGCTACTTCAAGGATGCCAAGCTCGATGTCACGATTGACGCCGGTAACGGCTCGGGCGGTACGGTCACGCGGGTGGCATCGGGCGCCTACGACATGGGCCTGGCCGATCTGGCTGCGCTGATGGAATTCCACGCCAACAACCCAGACGCACCCAACAAGCCCATCGCGGTGATGATGGTTTACAACGACACGCCCGCATCGGTCATGGCACTCAAGAAGTCCGGCATCAAGACGCCCGCCGATTTGAGTGGCAAGAAGTTGGGCGCTCCGGTGTTTGATGCGGGCCGGCGCGCCTTCCCGATCTTTGCCAAGGCCAATGCAGTGACGGGCGTCCAGTGGACCGCCATGGACCCGCCACTGCGTGAAACCATGCTGGTGCGCGGCGATGTGGATGCCATCACCGGCTTCACCTTTACCTCGCTGCTGAATCTGGAAGCGCGCGGCGTCAAGGCCGAAGACATCGTGGTCATGCCCTACCCGGACTTTGGCGTCAAGCTGTATGGCAATGCCATCATCGTGTCACCCAAGTTGCTCAAGGACAACCCAGCCGCAGTCAAAGCCTTCCTGCTGGCATTCACCAAGGGTGTGAAAGACGTGCTGGCCAACCCGGCCGCAGCGATTGCCGACGTGAAGGCACGTGACGGCATCATCAATGTGGACCTGGAAACCCGCCGCCTCAAGCTGGCCATCGACACGGTCATCAACAGCCCCAACGCGCGTGCCGAAGGCTTTGGCCAGATCAACCCCCCACGCATGGCGCTGATGGCCAGCCAGGTGTCGGACGCGTTCAACACCAAGACGCGTATCAACGCCGATGTCGTCTGGAATGGCGCCTTTCTGCCCTCGAAAGCCGAACTGGCCATCCTGCCCAAGAAGTGATGGTCGCGGCACGGCAGGAGGCAATTGCTCCTGCTTTGATAGCGACTTATGTAATATCTAAAAGGGCTGGAGGCCAATTTGAGTACTAATTCTTCGGACAATGCGCAGCCCTGGTTTGTGGACTTTCAGGATGTCTGGCTGGCCTACAACGACGAGCTGCTGCAACAAAATCACTTTGCGGTGGAAGCGATTGATCTGAAGGTGCGCCAAGGGGAGTTCATCGCCATCGTCGGGCCATCGGGTTGCGGCAAATCGACCTTCATGAAGATG
>DAOQRI010000506.1:0-2577 GCA_035355475.1 Rhodoferax sp.
TGTAATTCTTGGCAGCCGTGTTGTCGATGCCCAGATTGCGTGCCAGGCCAAAGGCACTCATGCCATAGATCAGACCGAAGTTGATAACCTTGGCGTAGCGACGCTGCTCGCTCGTCACCTGGTCCACCGCCACGCCAAAGACCTCGGCAGCGGTGGCGCGGTGCACGTCCAGCCCATCGTGAAAGGCTTTGAGCAGGGCTGCATCGTCGCTGATGTGGGCCATGATGCGCAGTTCAATCTGGGAATAGTCGGCGCTGGCAATCACCGATCCCGCTGGTGCAACGAAGGCCTCGCGCACGCGCCGACCTTCGGGCGTGCGGATCGGAATGTTCTGCAGATTCGGATCGTTGCTACTCAAGCGTCCCGTCACAGCCACGGCCTGCGCGTAGTGCGTGTGAACCCTGCCCGTGCGCGGGAGCGCCAGTTGGGCGAGCTTGTCGGTGTAGGTACCCTTGAGCTTGGCAAGGCCCCGGTGCTCCAGCAGTTTGGCGGGCAACGGGTAGTCTTCGGCCAGTTTCTCCAGCACTTCTTCATCGGTGCTGCGCGCGCCGGTGGCGGTCTTTTTGACCACCGGCATGCCCAGCTTGTCAAAGAAAATTTCGCCGAGCTGCTTGGGGCTGCTCAGATTGAAGGGCTGGCCCGCAATCTCGTAGGCTTCCGTTTCAAGTTGCAATATGCGTTGACCGAGTTCATGGCTTTGCTTGGCCAGCGTGGGCGCGTCGATCAGCACGCCATTGCGCTCAATACGGTACAGGGTTTCGCTACTGGCGATCTCCAGCGCATAAATGAACTTGAGCTTCTCGTTCGACTCGATCTGCGGCCACAGTACGCGGTGCACGTCCAGCGTCTGGTCCGAGTCTTCAGCGGAATACTCGGCCGCCTTGGCAATGTCCACCTGATCAAAAGAAATCTGGTTGGCACCCTTGCCGCACAGGTCTTCAAACGTGATGCCGCTGCGCCCCAGATGGCGTTGCGCCAGGCTGGACAGTCCGTGCGGCATGTGCACTTCGAGCACATAGCTTTGCAGCATGGTGTCGTGGACGTAGCCTTGTACTTCGATTCCGTGGTTGGCAAAGACGTGGCGGTCGTATTTGATGTGCTGGCCCAGCTTCAAGGCTTTGGGGTTTTCAAGCCAGGGCTTGAGCCTGGACAGCACCGCGTCGCGGTTCAATTGCTCGGGTGCACCGGGGTAGCGGTGGGTCAGCGGGATATAGGCCGCCTGCCCCGGCTCCACGCTGAAGGAGATGCCGACGATTTCGGCGCGCATTTCATCCAGCGAAGTGGTCTCCGTGTCCAGAGCGGTGAGTTCGGCGGTCTGCAGCTTGGCAAGCCAGGCATCGAACGCCTCCCAGGTCAGGATGGTGTCAAAGGACAGATTGCTGGTGCGCGGAGCAGCCACATCGGGGGCGGGTTCATCGAAGAGACTGGGGGAAGTCGTTGGTGCGCGCCCGAAAATGGGGTCAGAGTTTTTTGCTTGCGCCTCCAGCGACTTGGCCAGACCCTTGAACCCGTACTTCTCACAAAATAGCCGCAGAGCCCCCGTATCCTGTGCACCAACAGCTATGGAATCCATAGCAGGCAGCCCTGGCACCCATCCGCTCAGGTCACAATCGGTCTTGATGGTCAGCAGCAAGCGACCGGTGGGTAGCCAGTCCAAAGCCTGGCGCAGGTTTTCACCGACCACACCCTTGATATGGGCGGCGTTATCTACCACTCCCTGCAATGATCCATATTCCTGCAGCCATTTCACAGCCGTCTTGGGTCCGACTTTCGAGACGCCGGGGACGTTGTCCACTGTGTCACCCACCAGGGTTTGGTAGTCCAGCATCAGCCGCGCCGGCACGCCGAATTCGGCCTCTACGCCGGCCAGGTCGCGGCGTTTGCCGTTCATGGTGTCGATGATGCTGATGTGCTCATTGACCAGTTGGGCCAGGTCCTTGTCACCACTGCTGATGATGACCTCAATGCCCTGATTCGCAGCCGCGACCGCCAACGTGCCAATGACGTCGTCCGCCTCCACCCCTGTCATGGCGAGCACTGGCCATCCCAGCAGCCGCACCACCTCGTGGATGGGTTCAATCTGGCTACGCAAATCGTCCGGCATCGGATCGCGGTTCGCCTTGTACAGGGGATAGATTTCATCCCTGAACGTAGGGCCTTTGGCGTCAAACACACACGCCACGTACTTGGCCGGATATTCCTTGCGAAGCGACTGCATCATGTTGACCATGATGCGAATGGCACCCGTCTTTTGCACTGTACCGTCGGGCAAGGTGATGCTCATGTCACCGCCACCCGCAAAAAAGGCACGGTACAGGTAGCTGGAGCCATCTACCAGCAGCAGGGTTTTCTTGTCAGTCATGCACGCATTTTGCCTGTCTACAATTCATACCCACACTATTCGGGTTTGCTGATACATGGCGGTTTACACAGAGGTCTCGTTCGACGAGGCCGCGCATTTCCTGCAAGGCCTGCAACTGGGCACCCTTCAGACCATGGCGGGCTGCTCGGGTGGCATTGAGAACACCAACTACTTTGTCACCACCGACCAGGCGCCCTATGTGCTGACCCTGTTCG
>DAOQRI010000507.1:0-2554 GCA_035355475.1 Rhodoferax sp.
CCGTGCGGTACCAGTAGTTCATCATGCCCTGAAAGCCTTCGCCGGCCTGGAACCAACTGCCGGAGAAGCCGTTTAGTTCGCCCAGCAGGGTGGCCGCCGGAAAGCGCGCGCCCACGATGGAGCGCATCTCCTGCGCCACCGCAATGCCCACGTCCTGCGCCACGTCAAAGCGCCAGCTGTCGATGCCCTTGGCCAGCCAGTGTTGCACCAGGCTGTCGGGCTTGCGGTAGAGCACATCGCGCACGGCGGGGTTGGACAGGTCCAGCTCGGGCATCAGCCCAAAGTCCTGCCAGCACAGGTAGCTGCCATCAGGTTTGAAGGTGAACCAGTCGCGTTTGGCCGGGTCGCCCGACTGCGCGGCCAGGAACCACGGGTGCTGGTCTGAGCAGTGGTTGAGCACCGCGTCCAGCGTGAGGGTCATCTCCCGCGCGTGCAGGGCATCCGTCAGACGCTTGAGGGCTTCTTCTCCACCAAACATGGGGTCGATGCTGAAGAAGTCGGTGGCGTCGTATTTGTGGTTGCTGGGTGAGGTGAAGATGGGCGTGAGGTACACGCCGGTCACGCCCAGGTCGGTCAGGTAGTCCAGTTTGGAGACGATGCCGTCCAGATCGCCGCCATAGAACTGGTCGCCACACGATTCGTTCAACGGTGGCTCATCCCACCCACGCTTGACCGCGCGCGGCAGGCTGTAGGCAGGGTCGGCCAGCTTTTCGGAGCTGCTCAGGTTACCGCCAATGGCAAAGCGCTCCGGGAAGATCTGGTAGATCACCTGGCTGGCAGCGTGGCGGGTAAAGGCGTCGAGGGGAGGTGTTTTCATGGGTGTGGCGGGTAGCTTTTGCGTGCGGCCACACCTTAGCAGCTAAACACCCCCTGCCAAGCCCGCCGGGTTACCAGCGGGCAACGAAATGAGCGTCGAGTGCAGGCGCCATTCGCCATGGGGCGATTTGGCGTTGGAGTCCTATGCCGCGCCGATGTGCGGCACCAGTCCTGCCACCGGTTGACCCGCCCGCAGGGCGGCGGTGAACGCCAGCATGCGGTCGATGGGGCGGCGTGCCAGCAGGCCCAGTGCCGGGTCCACCTGGACTGCATTGGCGCCGGTTTCCAGCACACGGGCCACGTCGGCCAAACCGTTCATGGCCATCCAGGGGCAGTGGGCGCAGCTCTTGCAGGTGGCACTGTTGCCGGCTGTGGGGGCTTCTATGAAGGTCTTGCCGGGGTTGAGTGTGCGCAGTTTGTGCATCATGCCGTTGTCAGTGGCGACGATGAATTCGCTGGCGTCCATTTCACGCGCCGCTTTCAGGATGGCGCTGGTGGAGCCCACCGCATCGGCGAGTGCAATCACATCTGCGGGCGACTCGGGGTGTACCAGCACCTTGGCATGGGGGTGTTCTTTCTTGAGCGACTCCAGCTCAAACGCCTTGAACTCGTCGTGCACGATGCAGGCGCCGTTCCAGAACACCATGTCGGCGCCGGTTTCGCGCTGGATGTAGGCGCCCAGGTGACGGTCCGGCGCCCACAGAATCTTCTGGCCGCTGTCCTTCAGCGCACGCACGATGTCGAGCGCGCAACTGCTGGTCACCAGCCAGTCGGCTCGGGCTTTGACCTCGGCGCTGGTGTTGGCATAGACCACCACGGTGCGGTCGGGGTGGGCATCGCAGAAGGTGTTGAAGGCGTCAATTGGGCAACCCAGGTCCAGCGAGCAGGTGGCGTCCAGGTCGGGCATCAGCACGGTCTTGTGCGGCGACAGAATCTTGGCTGTTTCGCCCATGAACTTCACGCCAGACACCACCAGCGTTTGCGCCGCATGGTCACGGCCAAAGCGGGCCATTTCCAGTGAATCGCTGACCAGGCCACCGGTCTCCTCGGCCAGGTCCTGCAGGTCGGGGTGCACATAGTAGTGCGACACCATGACGGCGTTTTTCACCTTCAGCAGGTGGCGGATTTTGTCTTTCAGCGCGGAGCGCTCAGTCTGTGTGGGTTCTGCCGGAACGCGGGCCCAAGCGTGGCGGGTGCTGCAGACGCCAGGCTGACCTGCGGGGTTGGTGTCAGGCTGTTCGTAGTCGACATCAATAGTCCGCACGGCGTTGCTGTTCATCCCTGCGCTCCCGACAGCGCTTCAAAACGCATGGAGTAGTCCGTGGCCTGCACGTCCTTGGTCAGGGTGCCGATGGAGATGCGGTCTACACCGGTCTCGGCCAGGGCGCGCAGACCTGCTAGCGTGACGCCTCCGGATATTTCCAGAATGGCCCGGCCCGCGTTGATACGCACTGCATCCATTAGCGTGGGCAGGCTCATGTTGTCCAGCAACACCATTTTGGCGCCACAGTACAGGGCCTCCTGGAGTTGTTCCAGCGTCTCCACTTCGATCTCGACAAACCCGGCTTCCTCAGCCAGTTTCTCAGCCTGTTGCATGACCTGCGCAATGCCACCGGCCGCCGCAATGTGGTTCTCTTTGATCAGCACGGCGTCATATAAACCCACGCGGTGGTTGGTGCCACCCCCACAGCGCACTGCGTATTTCTGCGCGAACCGCAGACCGGGCAGGGTCTTGCGG
>DAOQRI010000508.1:0-2537 GCA_035355475.1 Rhodoferax sp.
ACAGCTCTTCACCCTCGTACTGCACGGGGTAGAACAGCAGGCCGTTCATTTCTTCCACGACGGGCAGCACCGACTTGCGTGACACGGAGGTCCAGCAACCAAAAATTACCGAGACCTTGTCCTGGCCCAGCAACTGCTTGGTCTTTTCGGCAAACAGGGGCCAGTTAGAAGCAGGGTCCACCACCACGGGTTCGAGCTTTTTGCCCAGAACGCCGCCTTTGGCGTTGATTTCGTCGATAGCCATGAGTACGGTGTCTTTCAACACGGTTTCCGAAATAGCCATGGTGCCGGAGAGGCTGTGCAAGATGCCGACCTTGATGGTGTCAGCGGCAAAGGCGGGCACAGCGGCCAGCGTCGTCAATGCGACGGCGGCCGTCAGTGCCTTGAGGGTAAACCTGCGAGAGTTGGTGCGTGACATGATGTGTGTGACCTTCCAGAGTTAAAGAGAACCAGCTTCGCTTCACTGACCACTAACTAAAAAGGGTCATGTGCAACGATGGATCGACTGTAGGCAAGGGAGGGCGATTGAGAAATACGCCGAGTGGCGTACATGCGGACCTGAGCGACTAAGATGGCGCCCAATAGTGAACTGGCCGTCGAGTGAAACGAAACGATTTCATCCATTTGGTACATATCAGTAGCGAGGCTTACGCTGACGATAGCCATGCCTATCGCCGCGGTGTAGCCGCCTTTGCTGCGCTGGGCTACATGTGGGTTGTAGGGTGCTTCGTTGCCGCAATCGCCCTTCTAACCTGGACTCTGGTCGACATATTCGCTGGGCACATTCATGCCGGGCATGGTGTGACTTTGATCGGCGCTTGTGGCCTGCTGTGGGCACACCTGCGCGTGCTATGGCTGCACTTCGATCCGCCCGATGGCGTCCCCATAGTTGAAACTGAAGCCCCGCGTCTGTTCGCTGCGCTGGAGCGCATTCGCAAGAAGGTCATTGGTTCACCCATCCACCATGTGCTGCTCGACGACAGCTTCAGCGTCAACATCATCCAAATTCCGCGCTTTGGCGTATTTGGAAGATCCACCAACTACCTCACCGTGGGTTTGCCCTTGCTGATGGCGGTAGACCGGCCACGCTTTTTCGCGGCCGTGGCACACGAATACGGTCACCTGCGCACACGCCATGGAAAATTTAGCGCCTGGATTTACCGCACACGCTCGCGTTGGGAGAAGCTGGGGCAAGGCATGCGTAATAAGGACGGGCCGTTAGCGGTCGTCACGCAAGCCTTTTTGCGCTGGTATGTGCCTCGCTTTTTGGCCAAAACCTTTGCTCTGGCCCGTCTGGACGAATTCGCGTCCGACCGCATTGCCGCAAAGCTGCTGGGTAGCGAGGTCACAGGTGCCGCATTGACCGAAATCGCTGTCAAGGGCCACTGGCTGAACAGTACATTTTGGCCGCTGCACTGGAGCGCTGCCACCACCAGCTCACGCCCGATGGGCCCCTACAGTGCCATGCACACGCTGCTGGCGCAACCCCTGGGCGCCGATTTCGCACGGCAGGCTGTGCGCCACGCCCTCATACAACTGAGCGTCGATGACGAAACCCACCCGGCCTTGCGCGAACGGCTGGAAGCGCTCCAGCTCAGCAAGCATTCGCCTGCATGGTCGATTCATCCTGCGCTGAACCTGCTTGGAAAGAGCAGCACCTCTTGGATCACCCAATTTGACAAACGCTGGTGCAGCGACCACGCAGCCGGCTGGACGATCCACCATGCCCATTTGCGCCGGCTACAGGTCGGCATCGACAGGCTGACCGCCAGCATCCACCGCAACAACGCCGATGAAATGACACAGCTCGGTGAGCTGCATCGCCAAATGTATGGCAATGCCGATGTACGCCTGCACTTTGAGCGTGCTCTGCACATCAGCCCGGGTCATGCGGGAGCCTTGCGTGGGCTCGCACAGTGCATGCCTGAGCAGGAGCATGCTGCACGGCTAGACTGCCTGGACCAGCTCTACGAACTCAGTCCGGCCACGCGGTGGTGGACCTGTAGCACCGCTGTGTCGATGTTGGAGAAACAACTTGCTATGGGTCTGCTGGACGAAAAGGCGCTCAAAGTCTGGCGCGCGCGCCGCCAACAGGCACACGAATCTGAAACGCGCGCGTGGACTGAGCTGTCCACACCACCATTTCTCAAGGCGACTACACGACACGACCTCAATGACTTTGAAGTGAGTGCGCTCCAGTCCGTCATGGCGCGCTGCAAATCTGTAGCACGCGCCTGGTTGGTGCGAAAATCACTGCGTGAACTTTCGTCCCGGCGCAGCTATTTGATGTTCATTGAGCTGCCCGGTATCCACGACGAGGATCGTCAAACGCTATGCCAGGATCTGCAGAGCGCACTCGAGCTGCCTGGCCCGGCGCTGGTGACGTGGGTAGGGCGGTCACCCACGTTGCAAGACATTCAACGCCACGCCTTTGACCTGGTGTATGTCCGGCAACCGGCCTGACAGAACTGCGGCCCTTACACAGCCATTACAGAAGCCCCTGCCTCAATGATTTGCCTAATGATTTCAAGCGCCGG
>DAOQRI010000509.1:0-2527 GCA_035355475.1 Rhodoferax sp.
TCCTTGAGTCGGGCAATTTTATCCAGGATGATGCGGCGGTCGGTACTTTCTTTGAATACCATCCATGCCAGCGCGGCAGTCAGCACCGCCTCCAGATTCAGGAGCAGCGACGCGGTGGCCGCGGTGGTGGTGGCCAGACCCAGCATCAACAGTACCGGACCGATCACGCCGCCAAAGACAATCGCACCCCCTAACCAGGGCCATTCGTTGGCGGGAATATCTACAGACTGCCACCCACGGTCCCGTACCAGCCGGGCTATTGCCAAGCCCACGCCACTGCCCAGATACAACAAACCAGCCAGGAGAAAAGGGGATGAGCTCCCCGAGCCAATGCCCAATAACTGCTTGGCAAATGGTGTGCTGGCACCAAACAGAATGGCCGCGCCCAAAGCGGGCAACGCAGCACGCTGCAAGCCGCTCATGCTGCCATTTTTCTGCACATGCAATAGATGAACTGCTGATCGGTGCCAAAGGGTGTGTGGTGCAACTGTTCTTCGTGGGACAGCAAGGTGAACGCTTCACCAAATTCGGCGTGCAACCCGTCTGGCGCGTAGCGCACCACTGGCAGCCCGCTGCATTGGGTGGGGCCGTTGGTGCCAAAGGTGGCCATGATGACGTGGCCACCGGGCTTGAGGGCGCGCAGAACCTGATTCACGTAGGCCTTGCGGTCGTGGTCGTTGGTCAGAAAATGGAAAACGGCGCGGTCGTGCCGGATGTCAAAGCTGTGCGGCTCAAACGCCGCCTGGGTGATATCCGCCTCCATCCAGTGCACGCATTCACCGACGGCGCCCAAGCGACGCCGACTCTCCGCCAGCGCTGCACCGGACAGATCCAGCACGGAGAGCTGTCGGTAACCGTCGTCCAGCAAATCATCGACCAGGGTGGAGGCGCCGCCACCCACATCGATGATGGTGGTATCCCGCCCGAGCCCGGTGTCGCGAATCAGGCGCATGGACATCTCGGCCCGCGGCTGAAACCAGCTCACATGGTCTGGAGCCTTGGTGGCGTAGACCTTTTCCCAATGGTCTTTGCTTTGCATCGTGGTCTCCTTATGGTGATTCAACCGGGGCTATTGATGACGTACCGTGCTCACGCTATCGGCTGCGTCCAGCCTTGTAGTTGCCGCCAATCTTGCCCCCCAAACCGCTGGCCTGGGCCAACCGGGCGCTCGCCGCACCGGCGTGCGCGTGCGTTATGGCCAGACCCAGCGCATCGGCCGCATCGGGGCCGGGCAAGCCAGGAAGTGCCAACAGGCGCTGCACCATGGCTTGAACCTGGGTCTTGTCCGCACGCCCATATCCCACCACTGCCTGCTTCATTTGAAGGGCGGTGTACTCGGCGACCGGCAAATCCTGGGATACCAGCGCTGTGATGCACGCTCCGCGTGCCTGTCCCAAGAGCAGCGTGGACTGAGGATTGACGTTAACGAACACAATCTCCACGCAGGCACAGTCGGGTGCATAGCGCTGTGCCACTTCGGCTATGCCGTCAAACAGTACTTTGAGGCGCTGTGGCAAGGCGCCCACTTCCAGATGTTGCGTACTGATGGTGCCACTGGCGACGTAACACAACTCCGAGCCTTGGGCGTCAATGACGCCAAAGCCGGTCGTGCGCAGTCCGGGGTCGATTCCCAGTATTCGCATTGCTATATATTTGGTAGCGGGTTGTGCATATTTGACGAGGGCTAGAGGCCAAAAATGGCACTAAACGCCAAAATACCAGCGTGCGGAATGAAAGAAGACCGGTGCCGCAAAACACAGGCCATCGACCCGGTCGAGCAAGCCGCCCGCGCCGGTGACGGACTGGCCCTCTGCGCCCCAGTTGGGAATGCCCCGATCACGTTTGAGCGCCTTCATCACAAAGTGGCCCAGGCCGCCAGCGGAGCAGGCGATGAATGCCGCGGCGAACGCCGTGCCCGGAACCCAGGGTGTGATGCCAGCCAGCAGCGCGCCAAACAGGCTGCCCACCAGCACGCCCAGGCCCCAACTGTCCCAATTGAAGCTCTGGCTGATGGCCGGGGCAATGGGCTTGCGCCGCATGCGCTGGGCCGCGATGTGTTGGGTGACCATGCACACCTGCACCACGGCGACCAGAAAAAACACCATGAAGGCGTTGCGACCCTCGTAACCCGGGAACTTCAGCATCAATATCGCTGGTACATGGCTCATGCCATAGATGCAGACCATGATGCCCCACTGCAGCTTGGCGCTGCGCTCCAGAAAACGCATCGGATCATTGGCCAGCGCGCTGGCCAGCGGCAGGGCCAAAAATACATACACCGGAATGAACACCGCAAACATGTCGAAATAGCCGCCTCCCACCAATGCGTACTGCACCGGCAGGACCGCGAAAAAGGCCAGCACCAGGCTGCGGTGGTCGCCTAGCCGGGTGGGCGACAGTGTCAGAAACTCGCGTAGCGCAAAGAACGACACCAGCGCGAAGAGCGTCAACGCCACCCAGACACCCAGGGCCCAGCCGATCCAGAAAACAAAAACCATCAGCCAGCTGGTGCGCAACATGGCGTCCA
>DAOQRI010000510.1:0-2511 GCA_035355475.1 Rhodoferax sp.
GGATGTCGGCCTGCACCGTGCCGCGCACGTTGGCCAGCACCCATTCGCGGATCTTGGCCGCTTCTGTGTCGGTAGGTTGGCGGCCGTTGTCGGCCTCGAACTTCTCCAGGTTCTGGTCGATGGCCGCGTTCATGAACATCGCCAGGATGCTGGGTGCCGGGCCGTTGATGGTCATGGACACGCTGGTGGCCGGGTTGCACAAGTCGAAGCCGCCGTACAGCACCTTCAGATCGTCCAATGTGGCAATGGAAACGCCGCTATTGCCCACCTTGCCGTAGATATCCGGACGCGGATCGGGGTCGTTGCCGTACAGCGTGACCGAGTCAAACGCAGTGGACAGGCGCTTGGCCGCCATGCCGCTGGACAGCAGCTTGAAGCGGCGGTTGGTGCGGAAGGCATCACCCTCACCCGCGAACATGCGGGTCGGGTCCTCGCCCTCGCGCTTGAAGGCAAAGGTGCCGGCGGTATAGGGGTAGCTGCCAGGCACGTTGTCCAGCATCAGCCACTTCAGGATTTCGCCGTGATCCTCGTAGGTGGGCAGCGACACCTTGCGGATCGTCGTGCCGCTCAAGGACTTGCTGGTGAGTGCCGTGCGCAGTTCTTTATCGCGGATCTTGACGACGTACTCGTCGCCGGCATAGGCCTTCTGCATTTCAGGCCACTGGGCTACCAGTTTGCGGGCAGCCGGGTCCTGGCGCTCGGATCGCTCGCTGGCCAGGCGCAGCACCGTGTTCTTGGCACCGTCGCGCGTGGCATCGTCGTCCAACAGCATGCGGGCGGTTTCACTCAGTTGCTGGATCTCGCGGGCCAGCCGTGCTTGTGACCGCGCCGTCTGCTTGTAGCCACGCACGGTGTCGGTGATCTCGGCCAGGTAGCGGGTGCGGGATGCCGGCACCACCGGCGTCTGGTTGCTGCTGTGGCGTACGTTGACCTTGGGCAGCACGCCACCACCGGTCACCGGCAGACCCAGTTCCTGCAGACGCGGCAACAAAGCCTGGTACAGCGCGGTGACGCCATCATCGTTGAAGCGCGCAGCCATGGTGCCAAAAACCGGCATCTGGTCCGGCGGCAAGGTCCAGGCTTCCTTGTTGCGTTGCACCTGCTTGGACACATCGCGCAGGGCGTCACTCGCACCTTTGCGGTCGAACTTGTTGATGGCCACGAACTCGGCAAAGTCCAGCATGTCGATTTTTTCCAGTTGGCTGGCGGCGCCAAACTCGGGCGTCATGACATACATGGGAATGTCCACCAGCGGCACGATGGCGGCGTCGCCCTGGCCAATGCCAGAGGTCTCGACGATGATGGCATCAAAGCCCGCCACCTTGCAGGCGGCAATCACATCGGGCAGCGCCTGGCTGATCTCGGAGCCAAAGTCACGGGTTGCCAGGCTGCGCATGAAAACGCGCTCGCCGTTTTGCCAGGGGCCGATGGCGTTCATGCGGATGCGATCACCCAAGAGCGCGCCGCCACTCTTGCGGCGACTGGGGTCAATGCTGATCAGTGCCACGCGAAGCGCATCACCCAAATCCAGCCGCAAGCGGCGAATCAGCTCATCAGTCAACGACGATTTGCCGGCGCCGCCGGTGCCGGTAATTCCCAGAACCGGTATCTTTTTGGTAGCAGCTTCCGCACGAATGACGGGGCTCAAGGGGTGTTTTTCTCCCAAGGATTCCAGCCCGGTGATCAACTGGGCCAGGGCACGCCACGACTGTGTGGTGTGCCCCTGAATGGCGTCCATTGCGGCAGGTGCAAAGCCGGTCAGGTCCTGATCGCAGCGCATCACCATCTCACCGATCATGCCGGCCAGACCCATACGCTGACCGTCTTCAGGGCTGTAGATGCGGGTCACGCCGTAGGCCTGCAGCTCGGCAATCTCGCTGGGCACGATAACGCCGCCGCCGCCGCCAAACACCTGGATGTGCGCCCCGCCGCGCTGCTTGAGCAGGTCCACCATGTATTTGAAATACTCCACGTGTCCGCCCTGGTAGGAGCTGATGGCAATGCCCTGCGCGTCTTCCTGCAGAGCCGCGGTCACCACCTCGTCCACGCTGCGGTTATGTCCCAGGTGAATCACTTCGGCGCCCATACTCTGCAGAATGCGGCGCATGATGTTGATGGCCGCGTCATGGCCGTCAAATAGGCTGGCCGCAGTAACGAATCGCACCTTGTGGGTGGGGCGGTAATTTGCCAGGGCTTTGAATTCGGCAGACAGATTGGTCATCGAGCGCTCCTAAATCACCACGCGTCTATGCGCTGTGGTTGACGTTTACGTAAACGTCAACTGTAAACGATTTGGCCTAACCGTGGCTTACGCGCCCGCGCGTTGCGCGTGTTTCCGGGACGTCCAAATCCATTACAGTGTGCTGCCCCACAGAAATGGGTCCGTCGTCCGGCCAGAGAAAGAACGTCATATGCAACCGATACAACTGTTTGACCCCGCATCCAGCACCTACACCTACGTCATTTTTGACGAGACCACGCGTGAAGCCATCATCATCGACCCGGTGGACG
>DAOQRI010000511.1:0-2504 GCA_035355475.1 Rhodoferax sp.
GACACTGGACGGCATCAACCGTGAACGCAGGGTCATTGAGGGCGATATGCGCGAGCAGGCCATGCAGATCGCCGAGTCCCTGTTTGACGAAGGCGATCAGGCACCGCCCGCCATCTGTGTGTTTGACCCGGACTTTCACGAGGGCGTCGTGGGCATCGTGGCCTCGCGCATCAAGGACAAGTTGCACCGCCCGACGTTTGTGTTTGCCGCCAGCGCCGCGCCGGGTAAGGAACACGAACTCAAAGGATCCGGCCGCTCGATTCCCGGTTTTCACCTGCGTGACGCGCTGGACCTGGTTGCCAAGCGACACCCGGGCGTTCTGCTGCGGTTTGGCGGTCACGCCATGGCCGCGGGGTGCACCATTCATGAAGACGGTCTGGACGCTTTTGAAGAAGGCCTCATCGCCGTGGCGCAGGAGTGGCTGGATGCCGCCACTCTGACACGCCGGCTGGAAACCGACGGCGCGCTGGACCCCAGCTACCGCCGAGTGGACCTGGTCGACACGCTGCACAAAGAGGTTTGGGGCCAGGGGTTCGCGCCCCCCACTTTCAGCGAAGAAGTGGAAGTGCTGTCACAACGACTGGTTGGCGAAAAGCACCTGGCGCTCAAGCTCAAGCACCGGGGAGAACCGGTGGACGGCATCTGGTTTGGCCACACCGAATCACTCCCAGCCAAGGTCACGCTCGCCTTTCGCCTGGATGCGGACGAGTGGAACGGCGCCAGGCGCGTGCGCTTTCTGGTCGAAGGCGCCCAGATTGCCGCCTAGCGGGTGATCACTACCTTCTGGTACAGGCCGCCAAAATAGGTCTGTTTCTCCACCTTGGATACGGTGATTCCTTCGGGCAACCAATCCACAATTTCACCGCGCCAGACATCCATGGCGAAGGGCTCCAGGGTGGTCAAAATGGGCACCATGATGTAACGGAACGGACTGGCCGCAACCGGCTTGTGGTAGTCCACAAAAATCAGCTTGCCACCGGGCTTGGTCACGCGCAGTGCTTCCGAAATCGTCTTGCGCCGTACATCGGCTGGCTGCTCGTGCAACAGGAAGAACACCACCACACTGTCGTGGCTGCCATCTTCAAAATGCAGTGCGGTCGAATCCTGCAACGACGCGTTCACTTGCTGCGGATTGCTTAGCTTGGTTTGCAGGTTCTTGATCTGAATGGGCGCTACGTCGATCACGTCAACACTGCCACCAGGGCCCAATCGGCGCACCAGGTGCTCGGTAAAGTCACCATACACACAGGCCACCTGCAAAACGCGCCCGTTGATCTGGTCTCCCATTTCCTGCAGGGCCGCATCGCGTAACTTGGCAAAGTTACCCCACAGGATCAGGTTGACCAGCCATTGGCGCTCAAAAATATGCACTGCCCTGGGGTGCAGGTAAGCCCACCAATAGGTGTTGTGCAGATACTCAGGAATCACCGCAGGCGTCAATACCCGAGCAGCGCCCATGGATTGGAGAGTATCGGCTTGCGCTACGGAAGCGTCTTGTTTTGGACTCACAAATGAACCTTAATTATTAGTCACAGGTCTTCCCGTGCGAACGCCACCGGGAAGCCATGGATGAAAACTCAGATGCGAATGAGGTACAGCGCAGAAAGCGCCGTTCCAACCGCTGCGACCAGATAGACCACGATGGCAACCAGGCCATCCTGACGCAAACCAAAGTCATGCACTGTGACACGCAAACGGTGTGCAGCATGCCACAAGAACAGGGTGATGACCCCGAGCAGGAATATTTTCCCCATCCAATGGGCGGCAAATGCGTGCAGATTGGCGTAGCTGAGCAAGGCTGGAGGATGCCCCAATGCCGTCAGAAGGAAGAGCAGAGCCAGAACCGGTGCCAAAAACGCGGCGAGCGTTCCACCGGCAGCGAACAGACTCCAGAAGATGGGTTTGTTGGACTTGGCCATGGCTACAGCACTCCCGCAAAGAACAGCACGATCAAAGAGGCAACAATCCACACCGCGTAATGCGCCCCGATGATGTATTTGCCCGCCAGAAATTCCTCTCCCATTTGTACCGGGAGCGCTTTGGGTGTCACGTTGAACCAGCTGGTGGCGTTGTGCAGGGCAAAGACCAGCACGATGATCAATCCCAGCACGCTCAGTGGCCCCTGAATGGCGGCGATGAAAGCATCATAGGCGGCTTGCCCTTTGGACAGCCGCTCCAGCGCACACACCATCAGCAAGGCGAAAGCACCGATGGGGATGCACGTCACCTCGCGCGACATGTAGCGCATATAGCGCGGGTGTTTCAGCCACCAGCCTGTTTTCGAGACTGGGCGTACAAAAGGTTTGCGACTCATTTCGAACCTCCGGGTAACAGGCGTTCCTTGAACCAGTCGATGGTGCTGGCAACCTTGACCTGCTGCAGTGCGCCTGCGGGGTCAACCGCTTTGGGGCACACCTCGGAGCACGCGCCGACAAACGAACACTCCCACACGCCCTCGTTGGTGGCGATAACTTCCTGGCGTTCGTCACGACCGCCGTCGCGGT